>NZ_JBFBCE010000047.1:0-70249 GCF_040689595.1 Streptosporangium sp. NPDC051023
CTCGCCACGTATCTCGTGAACAGCGCCGACAGCGTGGTCTTGCCACTGCCGCCCTTACCGACGAATGCCACCCTCACGACGACGATCCAATCTGATTATGAAAATCATTGCAAGAGTTGGGAGTGATAATCATGTCACGATCGCCGGGCGTGTGACGCCACCGCGAGAGGAAAGGCGCGGGGAGTTAGGTGATGGCACGCCTGATAGTGGCGCTTTCTAGTTGATAGAACGCATGGGGTGATCCATCACTGATGAGGATAGATCAGATGAAATATCCCTAATAGGGATGAATATGGTGGCAAGTGGTCAAATGGGTAGCCTGGGTGATCACCCTGGAGGTTCTTCGCGCGGGGCTTCCTCGCGTGGGGTTCTCTCGCCCGGGAGCTCGCTACCTCCGGTCTCCCCCGGCCTGGCCTGCTCATCCCTGGCTCGCCCGGCGAGGTCCTCCTCGCGGAGGCTGTCGAAGCGGGAGACGAACCACGAGGCGAAGGAGGCCGTGACCACGCCCAGCAGGCCGACCCCGCCCAGCATCAGGATGCCGCCGACCCATCGGCCCCGTGCTGTGACCGGATACACGTCGCCGTAGCCCACGGTGGTGATTGTGCTGACCGCCCACCACGCGGCGTCGCCGAAGCTCTTGATGGTCGCCTTCGGCGCGTCACGCTCCAGGCGGAGTACGGCGAGGGCCGAGGTCAGCCCGAGCAGCAGGGCGGTGAGGCCCGCGTAGGCCGCGACCTGCGCCTGGAACTCCAGTCTGCGCCGCCGGTGCCTGATCGTCGCCCTGCTGATCATGCCGACCGTCCGCAGGGGGCAGAGCATCGGCACGGACAGGATCACCAGTACCAGCCAGTTGCTCCGCAGGAACGCCGCGCGGTCGGAGGTGAGGGCCAGCCGTACGACGACGTCGGTCACGAGCAGCGCCCAGGTGCCCACGATGACCGCCCAGCACGCCGTGGTCAGCGGGGGAGGCATGTCCGGTTTCAGGGACAGTGCCGCGAAGGCCGTCAGGAAGGCCAGGGAGGCGAGGACGAGCGGGAACTCGCTCGCTCGTTCCCAGCGCTCCCTCGATGACGGGGCGCCGTCCTGGCGGGATGGCAGGTGTTCCGTCAGGGACTCCCCTCGCCTCGGCGCCCACCCGGCGGTGTCGCTCCGCCGGAGCTCGGCGGGCGCGCGCTCGATGTCCGTCCGTGGCAAACATCATACGGAACGTCACATCGGGATCCTCGTCTCCGAAACCCGGTCAACATACCAAACCATATGGCATGGTGAATGTATGGCGACAGAGCAGGACTGGCTTGACGAGGGGCTCGTCATCCTGGCGGCCCAGGGGATACCGGCACTGACGATCGAGTTGCTGTGCGAGCGGCTCGGGCTGACCAAGGGCTCCTTCTACCACCATTTCCGGGGGATGGCGGCTTACCGGGCCGCGTTGCTCGACCACTTCGAGGCCAGGTTCACCACGGAGTTCATCGACGCCGTCGAGTCGGGCGCGGGGGACTCGGCCGCGGTTCAGATGGAACGGTTGCTCGGCCTGGTCACCGCGGCGGACGACAGGGCGGGCCTGGAGATCGCCGTGCGGGCGTGGGCCCAGCAGGACGGGCAGGCCCGTGCCGTCCAGGAGCGGGTCGACCGGCGCAGGATCGACTACCTGAGCACCCTGTGGCGGCGGCGCGGCGGGCAGAAGCCCGAGACCATGGCGCTGCTGCTCTATCTGATCCTGGTTGGCGCGGGCCACCTGGTCCCCTCGCTGACGGGCGAGGAACTCCGCGAGGTCTACGACCTGGCCCTGCGGCCTTACTCCTCAGAACGGGAGCGGTCGTGACGCGAATCCGTGAGGTGGCCCTGTTTGACACCCTGACCGGCGACCTGCCGAAACTTCGCGCGCTGGCCACGGGCGCCGACCACGTCGACGTCAAGACCGTCGAGGGAGACCTCACCCTCAGGGAGTTCCTTCACGGGTTCCTCTCCTGGCAGCCCGGCTGGCTGCGCTTCCTCTATCGGATCCGCGCCGGGTTCGTGCGCCTGCTCGGCATGCGGCAGGAGGGTGTCCCGGCCGCCCTCGAGATCCGTCCCGAAAACATCTCGTTCACCCCCGGCGACAGAGCGGCGTTCTTCAGCGTCGCGGAGGCGGAGGAGGGGCGCTACTTCGCGGCGGTCGCCGCCGAGTCGCACCTCACCGCCCACCTCGTGGTCGTGGCTGAGCCGGGGATCTTCCACGTCGTCACGGTCGTGAAGTACAACCGCTGGACGGGGCCGGTCTACTTCAACGCGATCCGGCCCTTCCACCACCTGGTGGTCCGCGGCATGGCCAGGGCGGCCGTCAGGGGAGGGCGTCCTTCATGATGTGGGCGAAGGTGATCTCGCTCAGCAAGGTCTCCTCGTGCTCGCGCAGCGCGCTCCACACGTCGGCCAGGGGCCTGGCGACCCCCGGGTAGTCGGCGCGCTGGGAGTGCTCGGGATTGCCCTCGACGACCATGATCACATCGGCCAGGGTGATCTCCTCAGGGGGGCGGGCGAGCCAGTAGCCCCCTTCGGGGCCGCGCTGGCTGTTGATGATCCCGGCCCGCCGCAGCTGCAGCAGGATGTTGTCCAGGAACCTCCGGGGAATGTTCTGCGCGACGGCGATTTTCTCTGCGGGTACGGGACCCGGGGGCGCCGCGGCCAGTTCGGTGACCGCCCGCAGCGCGTACTGAGTTCTGGCGGAGATCCGCATATCGGTTAGTTACGCACCTGCTGGAGACCCCAGCGGCGGCGCAGCGCGTTGTCGCCGGTCTCGAACAGCAGGTCGATGCCGATGCCGATCACCAAAATCACGATCATCGTGCCGAGCAGGCCCGCCGAGTCCGCGAGCTCGCGGTCGTAGTAGAGCCGCTCGCCCAGCGAGGACTGGTGGGCGATGATGACCACCAGCTCACCGGCCATCAGCGAGCGCCAGGCGAAGGCCCAGCCCTGCTTGAGCCCGGCGAGGAACGACGGCAGCGACGCCGGCAGGATCACGTGGCGGTAGAGCTGCAGGCGGCGGAACCCGAGCACGTGGCTCGCGCGCAGCAGGATCGGCGGGGTGTAGTCAACCCCGGTGATCAGGCCGTTGGCGATGGACGGCGCGGCGCCGAGGATGACCACGAAGGTGATCGCGCTCTCGGTCAGCCCGAACAGCAGGATGGCCAGCGGGAACCAGGCGATCGACGGCATGGTCTGCAGGCCGGTGATCAGCGATCCGAAGGCGGCCCTGAGCACCTTGATCCGGGAGACCAGGGCGCCGATGACCAGGCCGACCAGTACGGAGATCGCGAACCCGGTGACCGCGCGGCGCATGGTCACCCCGATGGCCTGCCAGTACTCGGCGTCCGAGAGGCGCTCGCCCAGCTTGCCGAAGGTCTCGGCCGGGCCCGCGAAGACGTACTCGGGCCAGCGTCCGCTCCACACGATGCCCTGCCAGATCGCCAGCACGATGGCGACCGCCAGGAGCATCGGCCACAGGCGGCCCCAGAGCCGTACGGCCAGCCCGCTGCTCGTGGCGCCGCCCAGTTCGAGGGCGTCGAGGCCCGCGAGCTGCCTGGCGTGGACGTCGGCGGGCCGGTCGGCGGCGGATGCCTGGTCAACGGCCATGGCGGAGGACCTCCTGGCGCAGCCGGTTGGTGATGGCCGAGGCCAGCTCGGCGACCTCGGGCGAGTCCGTGACGCGGGGCCGCTCGATGTCCACGGGGAACTCCTCCGCGACCTTGCCCGGCCTGCTGCTCAGCAGCACGACCCGGTCGCCGAGCCGTACGGCCTCGCGCACGTTGTGGGTGACGAACAGCACGCTGAGCCCGCGCTTCTGCCAGATCCGCTCAAGCTCGTCGTGGAGCAGGTCGCGGGTCATCGCGTCCAGCGCGCCGAACGGCTCGTCCATCAGCAGCACGTCGGCCTCCTGGGCGAGCGCGCGGGCCAGGGAGACCCGCTGGCGCATGCCGCCGGACAGCTCGTGCGGGCGCTTGGCGCCGAATCCGCCCAGGTGGACGATGTCCAGGAACTCGGCGGCCCGTTCCTGCCGCTCCTTCTTGCCCACACCCTGCACCCGCAGCGCCATCTCGACGTTGGCCGCGACGGTGAGCCACGGGAACAGCGCGGGCTCCTGGAACATCATGGCGATCTTGCGGCCGCCGGTGCCCAGCGTGCCCGCCGTCGGCTTGTCCAGCCCGGCGACCAGCGACAGCAGCGTGCTCTTGCCGCAGCCGGAGGCGCCGAGCAGGCTGACGAACTCGCCCGGCTCGACGGAGAGCGAGATGTTGTCGAGGGCCAGTAGCCCGTTCTTGCCCTGGCCGTAGATCTTGGAGACGCCGTCCAGCCGGACCGCGGGCTCTTCGCCCTTGGTCCGGCGGGACGCCCGCTCCGTGAGCGGAGCTGTCACTTTGCCCTCCTGGGTTTTCGGATCAGGCGTTTACTTGTCGGCTACCTCTGGCTGCCCCTGGGCCTTGAGGACCTCGTTGAGGGGCTTGAGGTCGTAGATGCCGTTCAGGTCGACGGGCTGCAGCAGGCCGATCTTGATCGCGTGGTCGGCGCTGCCGACGAGGGAGGAGGCGATCGGGTCGTTGGTGAAGGTGATGTTCTTGAACGCGCTGTCCAGGACCTCCTGCTTGAGCGGCTTGCCGCTCAGCTTCTCCAGCGCGGCGTTCACGGTCTTCGCCGCGTCCGCGGGGTCCGCGTTGATCGCGGCGTTCGCCTCGACGTGCCCCTCGAGGAGCTGCTTGACCGTCTCCGGGTGCTGGGCGGCGAACTCCTGGCGGACGATCAGGTGCGTGATCACGAACTGCTTGTTCGGCCAGAGGTCGCGCTCGTCGACGAGGATCTTGCCCTTGCTCTCCTGGACCAGGCGGCTGGCGAACGGCTCGGGCACCCAGGCGCCGTCGATGTCGCCGGTGGCGAAGGTCTGCAGGGTCTGCGAGTTCTCCTGCGGGACGATGCTGACGTCGCCGCCGCCCTTGGTGTCGGTCTTCAGGCCCTTCTCCTGCAGCCAGTAGCGCAGGGCCACGTCCTGGGTGTTGCCGAGCTGCGGAGTGGCGATCTTCTTGCCCTTGAGGTCCTCCGCGCTGTTGATCTCGGGCTTGACGACCAGGAAGACGCCTCCAGAGGCCGCACCTGCGATGATCTTGATCGCCTTGCCCTTGGACTTGGCCCAGGCGTTGATGGCGGGGTTGGGGCCGATGTAGGTGGCGTCGATCGCGCCGGAGAAGACCGCCTCGATCGCGGCGGGGCCGGCGTTGAAGGTGCTGGTCGTGAGCTTGGTGCTGCCGAGGTGCTTGGCGAAGAAGCCCTTCTCGACGCCGACGAGCGCCGTGGAGTGAGTGATGTTCGGGAAGTACCCGAGCCGGACCTCCGCGAGTTTGTCTCCGCTGCTGCTGCCGCTGGAGCCCCCGCTGCCAGGCGTCGCCGTCGTTCCCGAGCTCCCGCAGGCGGTTGCCAAGGTCGTGAGCGCCAGTACGGCGAGTGCCGCCACCACCCCGCGAACACCGCGAGCGTTCATAACTACTCCCTAATTCCTACTTAATAAGTCGGTTAGATGCATATAAGAGCCGTGCGGGGGTGTGTGTCAAGCCGAACCGATAAGGGAGGGGGCACTGTTACCGCTTCGTGTTCTTCCGTGCGGTCTCGGTGACTCTTTTTGGGATTGGTGTGACAGATGTTTATTGATGATGCTGGTGGGACGTGTGTGACCTGGGTATTCAGAAGTCGGTATTGGATCTTGAGCCCCCCGAGCGAGGTCGGACCCTGAGAACTCGGGTGACAAGGGGCTTTGGTGGTGTTTGCCGGTGCCTGGTCGCGTTGCGGCCGTGTGCGATGGATCGGTGGGTTTGTCGCGTGCTGCGTCGCGCTCTCCATGGTCGTGACGCCTTCGGTCGCCGTCGCCGTCGGATCGCGCGCGGGGGGCGCCGAGGCGTCCCGTGCGGGAGGCGAACGGGCGGAGGGGACGCTCCGCGCGGGAGGCGGGCGGATAGAGGGGGTGTCCCGTGCGGGAGGCGGACGGGCGGAGGGGGCGTTCCGCGCGGGAAGGGTGCGAGCGGAGGTCGTTGGGGCGTTCCGCCCGGGAGAGGTCGCGATCCGGTCGGTGAGGGCCTCCGATCCCGGGCACGGGGACGTGGCCGTCCCCAATCTGCGGATCATCAAGACCGCCGCCCCCCTTCCGGTCAGGAAGGGCGCCAAGCTGCTCTACATGATCACAGTGGTCAACGACGGCGCGGCCGACTGTCCCGAAGCCACGATCATCGACGACCTGTCCGGTGTCCTCGACGACGCGGACTACAACGGCGACGGGGACGCGCCCAGCGGCACGGTTTCCTACGCCGCGCCCAGGCTGACCTGGACGGGCGGCGTGGCCAGGGGGCAGACAGTGACGATCACCTACAGCGTCACCGCGGGCGGCGGGGGCGACGGAGTCCTGGACGGCGAGCTGGCCGGGCCGCCCTCCGTCTCGAACTGCGCCCCGGGGTCGGCCGTGCCCGAGTGCGGCGAGTCCCTCGGTATCGCGGAGCTGAGGATCGAGAAGTCGTCCGCTCCCGCCGTAGCCAGGCCCGGAGAGACCGTCGAGTACACGATCAAGGTGACCAACGTCGGCAACGTCCCCTACCTGGGGGCGTCGCTCACCGACGATCTGAGCGGGCTGCTCGACGACGCGGTGTTCGAGGGCGACCTGCGGGCTTCGAGCGGCATCGTGTCCTACACGCGCCCGGCGGTCGGCTGGAGCGGCGACGTCGGTCCCGGGCAGGTGGTGACGGTCACCTACTCGGTGCGGCCGAACTCCCCGCCGACCGGCGACCGGAGACTCAGCGGGGTCGTGGTCGCCGGGGTGCCGGGCACCAACTGCCCCGAGGGATCGGCTGATCCGCGCTGTGGCGATCCCGAGGGGCGGGGGATCGCCGACCTGAGGATCACCAGGAGGGCCGAACCGGCCAGGCCGAGGCCGGGGGAGAAGGTGGTCTACACCGTGACGCTGGAGAACACGGGCACCGCCGCCTACGCGGGGGCGCGTTTCGCCGATGACCTGTCGGGCGTGCTGGACGACGCCGCCTACAGCGGTGACGCGACGGCGACCAAGGGACAGCTGACGTACGGCAGGCCTCTGCTGGAGTGGCGAGGCGACCTCCCCGCCGGGGCCACGGCCACGATCACCTACAGCGTCGTGGTCGATGACCCGCCGAACGGGGACCTCAGGCTGCGGGACGAGGTGGTCGGCGTCAGTCCCGGCTCCGGCTGCGGCGAGGGAACGGCGGGCCCGGACTGCGGCCCCGGGGACGTCTCGGTCGTCTCGGACCCGCGCCCGGCGACCACGGCTGAGCTGGTGGGCATCCCGGGGCACACCGGCGAGCCGGATCCGCGCCCGCATGACCGCGAGGACCGTGATCGCGAGGACCGTGACCATGTGGATCATGGTGACCGTGACCACGGGGACCACGGGGACCACGGGGACCACGGGGACCACGGGGACCACGGGGACGCGGACTGCGCGGACGCCGCGGGGTCGTGCCCCGGCCCGGTCACAGGCTCGGCCGGTTCCGGACCCGAACTGCCCTTCACGGGCTTCCCGATCGGGGTGGCGCTGATCGGACTGACGCTCTCCGGTCTTGGCGTGGCCGTGCGAGTTCTGGTCCCGCGCCTCTAGGAGTAGACCCCGGTGGGGAAGTCATGAGGAGAGGGCGTCACCCGGGCCGCGAGTCCCCGGCTGACGCCCTCTCCGCGCCCTCTCCGCGCCCTCTCCGCGCCCCGGCCGGACCGGCCCCGCCCTCTCCGGTCCCGGCGGATCGTCCCCGTCCGTTTCGCCGGCCCCGGAGGGTTCAGGCGTTCTCGCTGCGCCGGTGACGTCGGCGGCGGAGCAGGTACACACCGCCCGCCAGGCCGCCGCCTGCGATCAGCGAGAGCGGCAGCAACCATCTCGGCGACTCTCCCGGCTCGGCCAGCGTGTTGACGTCGACCGCGCACGCCAGCACGGGACCGCCGTCGCCCCGGCTGGCGCAGGCGGTCGTCGCCAGGTTCGGCACATCGTCCGCGGAGAGGTCGCCGACCCTGGCGCTCAGGTGGAGGACGGTCTCCCGCCTCGCGGGGACGTCGACCGTCCAGGAGACCTCGCCCTCCCGGACGCGGCCGCCCGCGTCGGCGCTCACGAAGATCAGCGATGGGGGCAGCGTCTGCTCGATGGTGATGTTTCTCAGCGCGGTGGTGCCCTGGTTGCCGATCCGCAGCGTGTAGGTGCTCTCGCCGCCGAGAGCGGCCTGCCGTGCTCCGTCGTCGAGGACGATGGAGATCGCGGGATGAGGACCGGCCGGGGCGGGAGGGTCGCCGGGAGGCAGCGCCCGGGCGGGAGAGGAGCCGCGGGCCAGGGCCCAGGCGGGAGGGTCGTCAGGGGGTGGCGCGACGGCTACGGCGAACAGGACTGCGGCCGAGGTGAACGGAACCGCGGCGAACGGAACCATGGCGAACGGAACCGCGCTCACTGGGCGATGCTTCATGCCCGAACCTCCACTGTCACGATGGGTAATCT
This sequence comes from Streptosporangium sp. NPDC051023, assembly GCF_040689595.1. Classification (NCBI taxonomy): domain Bacteria; kingdom Bacillati; phylum Actinomycetota; class Actinomycetes; order Streptosporangiales; family Streptosporangiaceae; genus Streptosporangium; species Streptosporangium sp. NPDC051023. Next base: position 8,513 of record NZ_JBFBCE010000047.1, read on the forward strand.
CTCCATGACAGCACCTGAGGTGTCGTTCGCGCTCCCGTCTTGCCGGACCCGTCGTCAGCCGCAGACTGCGTCGAGGGTGGCGGGGTCGTCTCCGGTGTGCCGTTGGGCGGTTCCCGCGAAGCCAGAGGTCGCGGAGGAGGTGTCCGCGGGGCGCGACAGGATGGCGGCGACCTTGTGCTTGATCAGGTTGTAGTCGGGGTTACCCGTGTCGATCAGCGGGGGGACGAACTGGAAGCTCTTGATCTTGGAGCTCTTCACCTTCTCGGACAGCTCGATCAGGTTCGGCAGCAGCTCCCGCGGGATGTCGGTCGACACCGCGTGCGCGGTCGCGTCGGCCAGCTTCTCGAAGCTCTTGAGCACCGTCACCGCGTCCGCCTGCTTGGTGACGGCGTTCATCAGGCACTTCTGCCTGCCCATCCGGACGTAGTCGTCACTGTAGGTGCGGGCTCTGCCGAACCAGAGCGCCTCCTCGCCGGACAGCTTGCGTGTCCCCGGCGGGATCAGGCCCTCGTTCTGCCTGCCGTACACGATGGGGGCCTTGATGGTGACCTTCACCCCGCCCATCGCGTCGATGATCTTCGCGAAGCCGAACATGTCGACCATCACGTAGTTGGTCACGTCGAGGCCGGTGAAGTCGCTGATCGTCTTCTTCAGCAGCATCGGGCCACGCCGGCCGTCGGGGACGCCGGGGACCATGTCGGGATGCTCCTCCGCGTACTGGAAGACCTCGTTGAGCATGCCGGGGGTGTACGGCGGCTCGCCCCCGAAGCCGTACGGGAAATGGGTGCGGGGCGGGCCCGCGGGCATCGGGACGTTCTCCAGGTTCCTGGGCAGGCCGAACAGCACGGTCGCGCCGGTCCTGGTGTCGATGCTGGCCACGGTCATGCTGTCGGTGCGCACACCGATCCGGTTGGCCGCCGCGTCCGCGCCGACCAGCAGGATGTTGAGCCGCTCGCGGCCTTTCCACGGGTCGACCGGGATCGGGACCGCGCTCGCGGTGAACACGGAGGCCACCACGCTCTGGGAGAGGTAGGCCAGCCGGGCCGCGTAGGCCATCGGGGCGATCACCAGCGCGCACAGCAGGCCGACGGCGAAGGCGGACAGGTAGCGGGCCGGGCCGGACAGCGACTCGGGACGGACGAGCCGGTAGGACCGGATGACCACGGCCACCGTGGCGGCGGCGAACAGGATCGCGCCCAGCGTGAAGGCCCACAGCCAGTCGGGTTGCACGATCAGGGAGAGAAGCTCCGGCCTGCCGTTGACGAAGACGGACACGGTCGTCGTGACGATGGCCACGTAGATCCCCATCAGCAGCGCGCCCGTCACACGCCTGCCGACCCACAGATGCGCCAGGCCCCACAGCGTGGCGGAACCCAGCGTCAGTGCCAGGCCCGATGCGACGCTCAAGCGATTCCTGTTACCTGCCATCTGGTCAACATCTCCTGTCCTTCGGCCCCCCACCTCGCAGGTTAGTAATGGTTTTCGGATGAATGAGCTATGTACCCCCACGACGCGCTGAGAAGCCTGAGTCAAGATTCAGTGCGCGCATTCCCGCTGGTTGTGGGGATTTCGGGTTTTCCAAATCGCGGTCAAAAACAATATCTAGCGGGTTTTACCCGGTGAAGGCGGGGATTCCCGTTTAAGGCGGTGAGGAGGATTCTGTGCGAAGAATGATCAGCGTGATCTTCATCGTGCTCGGCTGCGTTTCCGCGCCGCTCGCCCTCGTCGGCTTCTGGGCGGCGGACTGGGTCGCCGGCGCCGAGCGCTACGTCGAGACGATGGCGCCGCTGGCCGTCAACCCGGCCGTCCAGGGCACCGTCACGGACCGGGTCACCGCCGCGATCACCGAGCCGTTGCGGGAACTGGACGCCTCCGTTCCCGACCACGCCGTCCACATGGCGGTGGACGCGATCGTCACCGGTGACAGGTTTCCCGCGATCTGGAGACGCGTCAACCAGGAGGCGCACCGGCGGCTGATCACGGCCCTGTCGGACGGGGGCGGCGGTGCGCGGGCCGTACGAGCCGGGAGCGTCGGTCTGGACCTCACTCCGATCTACGAGCTGGCCAGGAACGAGATGGCGCACTCCAGCCTTCCTGTCGCCGCCCGCCTTCCCGGGCTGCATCCGACGATCGAGCTGTTCTCCGCGTCGGACCTGGCCAAGGTCAGGCTCGTTCGCGCATGGCTGGTCGAGACGAGGCCGGGACTGCCGATCCTGTCCGCCGCCCTGCTCGTGACGGGAACACTGCTGGCACGGGATCGGCAGTGCGCGCTGATCGGCGCCGGACTGGGCCTGGCGGGCGCCATGGTCCTGCTGGCCCTGCTGCTGGTCGTGGTCCGCAGCGCCTCCCTGCCCGATCCCTCGGAGAACGAATCGCATACCGGGGCCCTCACCGTGATCTTCGACGCGCTGACCGGTTTCCTCTGGGCCGACCTGCGCACGGTCTTCGCCGTCGGCCTGGTCGTGGCCGTGATCGCCTTCGCGGCCCGTCAGGCGCGGTTGTCCCGCACCGGCTCGTCCGGTGCGGAGCCGACGCCGGAGGCAGGCACCTGACACCACGCGGCACGCGCGCGTTCACCCGGCACATTCACCTGGCGCGCCTCTCACCAGGTGGAGGCGCCGGCGAACGAGGTCGCGCCCGGACGGTAGCCGAGCCGGTCACGGGCCGCCGTGATGTCCAGGGTCCGCTCGACGGCCAGGTGGCCCGCGGCGTAGCGGGTGAGCCGAGGCGGGCGAGGACGCCGGAGCAGCCGGAACACGGTCTCCGCGGCGACGGCCACGGGCTCGACGAGCCCGAGGGGAAGATAGTACGGCTCGGCGTCGACACCGCGTTCTGCCATGATCGCCCGCAGGGCGTCGTCGAGAACGACGGGTTCGGCGTCGGTCACGTTGAAGACACCGTGCTCGACGGGACCGGCGGCGGCGAGCAGACACGCCTGGACCAGGTTGTCCACCGAGGTCAGGCTGATCCGCTGACGCCCGTCTCCCACCGCGAGGAGCCTGCGGCCCCGCACCGCCCCGAGGACCCGGGGGAGCAGGGTGGTGTCACCCGTGCCGTAGATCGCGTGCGGCCTGAGGATGACCGCCCTTCCCAGGACGCGCTCGGCGGCGGCCTTCGAGGCGCCGTACGCGTTGGCGTACCGGCGGACCGGGGCCGCGTCCTCGGTGGCCATGACGGTCGGCAGGAATGGGTCGTAGACGCTGGCCGTGCTCACGTGCACGAACCTGGTCCGGGGGAAGGCCGCGGCGGCGTTGCGGGTGCCGTCCACGTTGGCCGCCCAGATCGCCGAGGGTGGCCCCCAGTCGGTGACGCTCCCGGCACAGTGGATCACCGCGTCCGCCCCGGGTGGCCGTGACCTGTCGCCCAGGAGGTCCCAGGGCGTGTACGGCGCGCCGCCCACGTGCCCCGGGACGACGGAGGGGCGCCTGCCGAAGGCCAGCACCTCCCAGCCCTCGCCGACGGCCGCCCGGCAGACCGCCCCGCCCACGAACCCGGAGGCCCCGGTAACCGCCACCCTCACCGGGCCGTCCCTTCCCCGTCACACGGCCTGCGGGCACCCGGCTCCGCCGTACGTCCGCGATCCTCAGGCACGGCGCGCGACCAGCTCGCGGAGGGCGGCGCGGTCGAGTTTGTCCGCGCGGCCTGAGCGGGGGAAGGAGCCGAGCGGCTCGACGCGGTCGGGGAGGGCCGGGGCGTCCACGATCGCGGGCAGAGCCCTCCTGAGCAGGGCCTCGTCGTAGTCACCGGTTGGAATGACGGCGAGCACGACCTCCTCGTCCCCGGTCTCCGGGTCGGCGAGCCCGACGATGGCGGCCTCCGCGACCCCGGGCAGCGCGGAGATCGCGGGTTCGTAGAGGCCGGGGTAGATGTTCACCCCGTCACGAAGGATCATGTCCTTCTTCCTGCCGAGCAGGACCAGCCTGCCTTCCTCGATACGGGCCAGGTCCCCGGTCGCTATCTCCTCCAGCGGCTCCTCGCCGAGATAGCGCCGGGCGAGGTGCGGTCCCGAGACGAACAGCTCGCCGTCGTCCGCGATCCGCACGCCGACGCCGGGCAGGGGCGCTCCGAGGAGGTCTCCTTCCGCGTGGGCCAGCTTCTCCCGCGCGGAGGCGATCGCGATCGGCAACGCCTCGGTCATCGCGTACACCGACAGCACCTCGGGCCCGGCCTCGATCGCCCTGCGGAGCACGCCCGCGGGCGCGGGGGCCGCCCCGAGCAGCAGGTAGCGCAGGGTGCCGGGCAGTTTCGGCGTCCGGCGGAGCAGCCTGTCCAGGTGCACGGGGACGGCGAAGGTGTGGGTGGCCTTCCTGGCGGCCAGCTCGTCGGCGAGGTCCCCCCCTCCGGGGAGCGACCAGGTCGCCCCGGCGAGCAGCGCGGGCAGCCCCAGCATCAGCTGGTCGGTGTGCACGACGTCACCGGGCCCCAGCGGGAAGACGCTGCGGAACAACGCCAGCCCCGCCGCCAGCGACCCCCTGGTGTGCACCACGCCGCGCGGTCGCGCGGTGGTCCCCGAGGTGAAGATCACCGCCGCGGCCTGATCCGCCGAAATTTCGGATACGTCCGGTGCGCCAGCGGACGTTTCGAGGAGGCGTGACAGGCGCAGGGCTCCCCGGGGCACACCGGGCAGCCAGGGCCCCGTGTGGAGGTGGCGTACGGGGTGCCCGGGAAGCGGGTCCCTGAGGTTCGGCAGCAGCAGGCCACGACGGCGGGCCAGACCCCTGAGCGGTCCGCTCAGGGTGTAGAGGAGGGACTCGGCGACCACCCAGCCAGGACGGGTCGCGGCCATGCGGGCGGCGAGCACGTCGGGGGCCAGCCCGGGGTCGGCGAGCACGAGCGTCCCACCGGCGGCCACCGCCGCCAGCGCGAGCACCACCGCGTCCACCCCCGGCCGTACGGCGAACAGCACGCCGTCACCGATCTCCCCGGCGCCCGGGCCTGGGTCCCGGGCACCCTGGTCCGAGGCGTTGGCACCCCGGTCCTGGTTCTCGGCACCCCGGTCCGGAGACGCGTTTCCCGTGACGGTCCCGGCCGGTCCGCGCCCGTGTTCGCCTCCGGGAGTGGTGTCCTCCGGCCGCCGGGCCATCGCGGCGCGGACCGCGTTCACCCTGCGGGCCAGTTCTCCGTAGGAGAGCTCGCGGCCACGGCCGTCGATGATGGCGACCCGGTCCGGCTCCCGCCCGGCCGTGTCAAGAATCCCGGTGACGATGTCGTTCATGCCGCCGTGATCCACAGGTGTTCGTAGGTGGGGATGAGGACTCCTCTGGCCGCGCGCCGCCGTACGACGCGCACGTGATGGGAGAGCAGGACCGAGGCCACCGCCCTGATCTCGGCCAGGGCCAGCGGGTAGCCGATGCAGAAGTGCGGACCCGCGCCGAACCAGAGCCGCCGCAGCTCGGGCGGATGTTTCCGCGACGGGTCGAAGGGGCCGTGGGCGCGGGCGCAGTTGTGCGTCACGATCAGCACCCGGTCGCCGGGCCGTACCGCGACCCGGCCGACCCGCGCGGGCGAGCCGACGGAGCGCAGCATCACCGGTGTGGGGGTGGTGACCCGCATGGCCTCCTCGATCACCGCGTCCAGGTCGTCGACCGTCGTCCGGTGGTCGTGCAGCAGGGCGATCAGCCGGGGCACGAACGCGGCGACCGTCTCGGTGCCGGTCAGGAAGAACGCGCCCGCCGCCCCCCGGGCCTCGGCGGCGGACAGGCCCTGCGCCCGCATCCGGCCCATGACCGTCGACTCGTCTCCCGCCTCGTAGGCGGCCTGCGCGATGTCCCCGATCCCGTCCAGCACCTGCCTGGCGATCGCCACCTGCCGCTCTCCCAGCCGCCTCGAACGCAGCGAGACCATCGAGACGACCCGCTCCCCGTCGGCGAACAGCTCCCTGGCCCGCGCCTCGGAGACCTCGCCGAGCCCGATCACCCGGCAGATCACCGCCCCGGCCATCGTCCGCATGGCGTCGACCAGGTCGACCGTCTCCCCGCGCCCGAGGCGCGAGGAGAGATCGTCGAGCGGTTCCCGCAGCACGTCTGCGACCAGCGCGGAGACGTACGCCGGGGTGAACAGCGGCATCAGCTTCCTGCGCAGCGCGAGATGGCCCGCCCCCTCCATGTTGAGCAGCACCGAGGGGCCGAGCACCGGCGTCCACAGGTCCCCAGGAGATCCGGGACCGTCCTTGCGGAAACGCTCGTCGTTCAGCACGGCACGCGCCGTGGCGGCGTCGTTCACCACGACCCCCAGCCCCGGGACCCGCACCACGGGTCCCAGGCGGGCCAGCAGCCGCATCAGCGGGTAGACGAAGGGATGCGCGGCCAGGTACAGCCGGGTCTCGTGGTTCACCGGATGTCGATCACTTCGGGGCGGTAGCGGTGGTCGGCGTACCAGGCCAGGGTGCCCGCCAGGCCGTACGCGCGCAGGCGGCGGACCGAGCCGTAGACGACCACGTCGCGGCGCGAGCCGTACGCGGAGGTGACCTTGCGGACCCGGTTGACCAGGGCGCGGTCCTCGTGGACCTCTTCGATCGCGGTCCTCGGGAAGCCTCCGGCCCGCTCGTACAGCGAGGCCGTGATGGCCATCGCACAGCCGGGGATCATCACGTACGGTCCGAGGTACTCCGGTGACCGGTTGCCCGGCCTGAAACGGCCGAACGTCGCGGCCACGTCCACCACGAACGGGATGAACCGCCGCTCCCAGAACCTCAGCGGGAACTCGTCCGTCCTGGGCAGCAGCCTGCCGCCGACCATCTCCAGCCCGTCGCCGAACGCGCGCCTGACGTTGCGCACCCAGTCGGGACGGGGCAGGCAGTCGGCGTCCGTCCTGGCGATGTGGGTCGCGCCGTTCGCGATGGCGTGACGCACGCCGGTGTCGGAGGCGGCGCCGGTGCCCTTCCTGGTCTCGGTGATCACCTGGACCCCGTGCCGCCTGACGATCTCGGCGGTCTCGTCGGTGCTGGCGTTGTCCACCACGACGAGGGTGAAGTCACGGTCGTCCTGCGCGGCCAGCGCCCGGAGCGTCGCCTCGATGCCCCCGGCCTCGTTGTAGGCCGGAACGATCACCCATAGATCCATCACGTCTCCGCCTCCGTCAGGCACGGGTCCCCGCCCTCACGCCCTGGCCCGTCACATCTCCGCCAGCATCACGCCCGTGCTGATCCCGCCACCCAGGCCGAGCAGCGCGACCCGGTCGCCCGGCTCCCACTCGCCCAGCGCGAGCTGCAGCGGCAGCGTGGCCGAGGCGCAGTTGCCGTGCTCGGGAAGACTGACCACGAGCCTGTCCTCGGGGATGCCGAGCACGGTGGCCAGATGGTCGAGGTAGGGCATCGCGACCTGGTGCACGGCGACGACGGCGAAGTCGTCCCAGCGCAGGCCGGTGCGTTTGAGCGCGTTGAGGAAGACGTCCGGCCCCGCCAGCTCGAACGCCTCCTTCAGCCGCCGCCCGTCGCCGCGGAAGTAGGAGTACTCCGGGTCGCGCGGGTGCGCCGTCCCGCCTCCGGGCAGGGTGCCGATCGCCCACGCCGTCGACTCGGCGGAGAAGTCGCGGTAGAAGATGCCGCGCTCGGCGTCCGCGCTCACCAGCACGGCGGCCCCGCTGTCCGACAGCGTGTATCCGGCGAAGGAGTCGACGAACTGTGAGTGGTCCCGCACCTGCCACCGGACCGCCCGCGACGGGACCTCGCCCGAGCAGACCAGCACCCGGTGGTGCGCCCCCGTCAGGATCAGCGCCTCGGCGACCTGGATGCCGTTGAGCACGCTGTTGCAGGCGTTCTTGACGTCGAAGACCGGGCACGACAGGCCGAGCTTGGCCGCCACGATGTGCGCGGTCGCGGGTTCGACCATGTCCTGTGAGGCCGAGGCGAAGATCAGCAGGTCGGCGTCCGCGTGGCCGTCGAGCTTGCGGGCGGCCTCGGCCGCCAGGTCCGACGCCTGCTGGTCGTCGTCGGCGACGTATCGTGACCGGATGCCGGTCAGCCGCTCGATGACACCTCGGTGGGGGACGTATCCCTCGATCCGCCGTTCGACCTCCGCGCTGGTCATGGTCCGTTGCGGCAGATACGTCGCGACGCCCGTGATCCGGGCTCTCATCGCTCCCCCTCGTTGACGTCACGTCTCCCAATATCCGGGCAATGTATCGAAAAGACGGTTAATTGTCCTGGTCAGCTCGTGGGGTGGGAAACGTCGGCCCGGAATGCCGGAGGCCGCACCGGCCGCAGGGGGCTGCGGCCGGCGGGAATGGAGTGATCTCTCCTGGGTAGCCGGTAGTGCTATGAGCGATGTGCAGACGGGGACGGTGACCACGAAGGTCCCCGCGAGGTTGGACCGGTTGCCGTGGTCACGGTGGCACTGGATGATCGTCATCGGCCTCGGAACCGTCTGGATCCTCGACGGCCTCGAAGTGACCATCATCGGCAACCTCTCCGCCCAGCTCGCCAAGCCGGGCAGCGGCCTGGAGATCACCCAGACCCAGGTCGCCGGTACGGCCGCCGCCCTCTACGTGGCCGGCGCGTGCCTCGGGGCGCTGTTCTTCGGCTGGCTCACCGACAGGTTCGGCCGCAAGAAACTGTTCATCATCACGATGGTCGTCTATCTGATCGCCACCGCCGCGACCGCGCTCTCGTTCTCCGCATGGTGGTTCTTCCTGTTCCGGTTCCTGACCGGTTTCGGCATCGGTGGCGAGTACGCCGCGATCAACTCCGCCATCGACGAGCTGATCCCGAGCCGCCACCGAGGCCGCATCGACATCGTCATCAACGGCAGCTACTGGCTCGGCGCCGCGGGTGGTGCCCTGCTGACCGTGCCGCTGCTCAGCAACTTCGCGGTGAACGTGGGCTGGCGCATCGCCTTCGGCCTGGGCGTCGTCCTCGGCCTGGCCATCCTGCTCGTCCGGCGGCATGTGCCGGAGAGCCCGCGCTGGCTGTTCATCCACGGCCGGGACCGGGAGGCCGAGGAACTGGTCGACGACATCGAGAAGCGGATCGAGCGGGAGAAGGGGGGCCGTCTCGACGAGCCCGAGCGGTCCATCACCATTCACCAGCGCAGGTCCATCGGCTTCGGGCAGATCGCCCACACCATGGTCGCCCGCTACCCCAGGCGCACGATCCTTGGCTTCTCCCTCTTCATCGGGCAGGCGTTCCTCTACAACGCCATCACCTTCGGCTACGCCCAGATCCTGTCGACCTTCTTCAAGATCGACACGACCACCGGCTACTACTTCGCCGTCATCGCGGTCGGTAACTTCCTCGGCCCCCTGCTGCTCGGGCATCTGTTCGACACCGTCGGCCGGGTTCCCATGATCTCCGCGACCTACATCGGTTCCGGGGTGTTGCTGCTCGGTACGGCCTGGCTGTTCAACCAGGGTGTGCTGACCGCCGTCACGCTGACCGCCTGCTGGTGCGTGGTGCTCTTCTTCGCCTCGGCGGGGGCGAGCGCGGCCTATCTGACCGTCAGCGAGATCTTCCCGATGGAGACGCGGGCCATGGCCATCGCGTTCTTCTACGCGATCGGCACCTTCGTCGGTGGTGTCGCGGGCCCGCTGGTCTTCGCCAACCTCGTGGGGAGCGGCAAGCCGGGCGACACGGCGCTGGCCTTCTGTATCGGCGCGGTTCTCATGATCGCCGCCGGGCTGGTCGAGGTGTTCCTCGGGGTCAAGGCGGAGGGCAGGAGTCTGGAGGACATCGCGGAACCGCTGAGTAGCGCCCCGGCCACGTGAGACCGCCCACCCCGCCATGTGAGACCGCCCCCCGGCTGCCGGGCCGGTGGGTGAGCTGAGGGACCGGCCGGGCGTGGCAAGGGCTCACGGTGGGGTTCGTGCATTCCGTAACACGGCGAAGAACGTTCCATAATCCGGTTGAGGAACTTGATATGATAGTGATTATCATTTGAGCATCTGTTCAGGAGTGGGCCCATGGATGTCGCCACCGCTCTCGACATACGCGCCTCCATGGAGCCTGACGAGGCCGGGGCGGAGGTGACGCGGGATCGGCTCGTCACCGCCGAAGAGGCCACCCAGCTCGCCGAGCTGTTCCGGCTGCTGGGGGACCCGACCCGGGCCCAGCTTCTCTACGCCCTGCTCGAAGCCGGTGAGCTGTGCGTCTACGACCTCACGGAGACGGTCGAGGTCAGCGACACCGCGGTGTCGCACGCGCTCAGGCTGCTGCGGACCGCGGGCATCGTGGCCAGCCGCAGAGCGGGCCGGATGATCTATTACCGTCTCGCCGACGTCCACGTCCGGATGCTGCTCGATCTCAGCCGCGAGCACCTGCGCCATGGTTGACCGGCCGGCCGGTCTCAGCTCGGGGCATCCGCATCAGGGCTGAGTGACTGGCCGCTCTCAGCTTCGAGCGTTTGTGTCAGGGCTGAGCGGTTGGCCGGTCGTCTCAGCTTCGGATGTCCGCGTCAGGGCTGAGCGGCTGGTCCGCCGACGGCCTGAACGTACGGCGGTAGGTCATCGGCGAGACACCGATGGCCGCCTGCAGGTGCTGCCGCAGCGAGGCGGCGGTGCCGAATCCTGCCTGCTCGGCGACGCCGTCAACGGGCAGGTCGCTGGTCTCCAGCAGGCGGCGGGCCAGCTCGAGCCGTTGCAGGATGAGCCACTGGCCGGGACTGACGCCCACCTCGTCACGGAAGCGGCGGGTGAAGGTGCGGCGGCTCATCCGGGCGTGGGCGGCCAGCTCGCTGAGGGGAAGCGGCAGGTGCAGGCGCCCGAGCGCCCAGTTCCTGGTCGCGGCGGTTGCCGCCGTCGGCTGCTCGGGGATCGGGCGCTCGATGAACTGGGCCTGACCGCCGTCGCGCCACGGCGGGACGACGCAGCGCCTGGCCACCCGGTTGGCCACCTCGCTGCCGTGATCGCGGCGGACGATGTGCAGGCAGAGATCGATCCCGGCGGCGACGCCCGCCGAGGTCAGCACGTCCCCGTCATCGACGAACAACACGTCCGGATTCAGCTTGACCTGTGGAAACAGCTTCTGGAATCGATCGGTGCTGCTCCAGTGCGTTGTCGCGGGGCGGCCGTCGAGCAACCCGGCCGCCGCGAGCACGTAGGCGGCGGTGCAGATCGAGACCAGCCGGGTGCCCGGCCTGACGCGGGTGAGCGCCTCGGCCAGCGGTCGCGGGAGCACCCCCTCCAGGGAGATCGAGCCAAGTCTGTGGGTGGCCGGGATCACCACGGTGTCCGCGGTGGCCAGCGCCTCGGCTCCGTGGTCGACCGAGATCGAGAAGTCGGCGTCCGTCTGGACGGGACCGCCGTCCACGGTGCAGGTGACGACCTCGTAGAGCTGTTCCCCCGCCGGTCCCCTGGCCAGGCCGAAGATCCGTGCCGGGATGCCGAGTTCGAAGGGGATGACGCCGTTCAGGGCGAGCACGACAACTCTGTGCATGACCCGATCCTTACATATGAATGGTTCGAGCCAGTTATGGGCTGGATGATTCTTTGCGTTCCAGGTCATGGCCGCCCCGTGGGGCGAGGGTACTTATCGCGATGTGATCAAGTATCTGGCGGGAACAGTGGTTCTGTCCTTCGGCGTGCTGGGATTCGCGGCTCCGCCGCCGGACGGACCGTTGCGTCCCGGCGACTACGCCAAGCCTGTGGAGCGGCTGCAGCACAGGCTGCAGAAGCTGGGGTTCTCGCCGGGGCTGGTGAACGGCTACTACGGGTCAGAGACCCAAGCCGCCGTCTGGGCCTTTCAGAAGTCCCAGGGGCTCACACCGGAGGACGCGGTCGGCAGGAGGACCTGGAAGGCCCTCGCCCACCCGCGGGCCCTGTCGCCGCTCGTTCCCGAGGGAGAGCCCCGGCGGGTGGAGATCGACCTCGACCGCCAGCTTCTCACCGTCTACCGGGGGGACCGCCCGATGCTGGTCTCCCACGTCTCCGTCGGTGCGGGGCCGTACTTCTGCCAGTACGGCCACAGCTCGACGGAGACCACTCCCACGGGTGACTTCCACGCCGTCAGTCGCGCTCCGCGTCCCGGGGCGGACCCGCTGGTGTCGATGTATGAGACGTTTTCCTTCGACCGCACCCCCTGGAGCGACCTCGACAGCGGCACCAGGGGCGGCCCCCAACGCGTTTTCGGGGTCAACCTTCCGGTGAAGCCCGTGCGCTGGGTGAAGGAGCCGGTGGAAACGCTTTCTCCCGCCCAGTCGACCGACCGGCCCTGGTCTCCGGGGCCGGGCTCCGTGAACAGGCCGACCGGATCCTCCGGGCCGGGCTCCGTGGACAGGCCGACCGGATCCTCCGGGCCGGGCTCCGTGAACAAACCGACCGACCGCTTCCGATCCTCGGGGCCGGGCTCCGTGAACAGGCCGACCGGCCGCCCCTGGTCCCCGGGCCCGAGCTCCACGACCAGACCGACCCACCCGATTCTCACGACCGGGCCCGTCCAACCGATCCCCACGGTCAAACCGGTCTACCCGATCCTCACGGCCCGGCCGGTCCACCCGATTCCCACGGTCAGGTCGGTACACCCGGCCCCTACGGCCAGGCCTGCCCGCCCCATTCCCATCGGCAGGCCCGCCCGTCCGGTTCCCGCCGTCAAGCCGGTCCGTTCGATCTCCGCGTTCGGTCCCGCTCTCATGGCGTCTCCCGTGCCGCCCGCCGTCCGTCCCTCCTTCCCCCCGGCCGTGTTCCCCTTGGCGAGTCCTGTCTCCTTCGCGGCCCCGGTCCCGGCGACCGGTCCCGCCTCCGGATGCGTCCGGGTCCCCTCGCATGTCGCCGAGCGGCTCTTCGACCTGGTCAGAGTGGGTGATCCGGTCCACATCCGGCGTGATTGAGCGCCCCCGCTCACGACCCGCGCAGGCCGCTCTACACGGACAGACCGGCCAGCGGCAGCCTGAGGACCAGTTTGGCGCCGTTGCCGTTCGCGCTGTCGGTGGCGTACAGGATGCCCCGGTGCGCCGAGGCGATGTCCCTGGCGATGGGCAGGCCGAGCCCGGCTCCCCCGGCGTCACGGCTGCGCGCGGTGTCCAGGCGGGTGAAGCGCTGGAAGATGCGCTCGCGTTCCTCAGGGGGGATGCCGTGGCCGTCGTCGGCGATCTCGACGACGGCGTCGTTGCCCTCCCTGCCGACGCGGACCGCCACCTCCTTCGCCGCGTGACGGTCGGCGTTCGCGAGGAGGTTGGTCAGCAGCCGGGAGAGCTGGAACCGGTCGCCCCTGACGACCACGTCGGGGGTGAGATGGGTGAGCACCTCGTGCCGTGAGGGGCGTCGCCGTACCTCACCGGCGACCAACTCGGCGAGGTCGATCGGCTCGGAGTCCGCGCTCACGCCGGAGTCGAGGCGGGCGAGCAGGAGCAGGTCGTTCACGATGACCTGGAGGCGCTCCGTGTCGTCAAGCGCCGACCGTATCGTCTTGGCGGGATCTTCAGCGTCCGGCGCGGCGAGCGCCAGTTCGAGCTTGGTGCGCAGCCCGGTCAGCGGGGTGCGCAGTTCGTGTGAGGCGTCCGCGGCGAAGCGGCGCTGGTGCTCAACGGCCCGTTCCAGCCGTTCGAGGGTCGCGTTGATGGTCTGGGTGAGATCCGCGACCTCGGTCTCGTCGTCGCAGACGGGCATCCGGCGGCTGAGGTCCGAGGCGGTGATCTCTGACATCTCCCTGCGGATCCGTTCGACCGGTTCCAGGGTCCGTCCGACGACCCGCCAGGTGCCCCAGCCGAGCAGCGCGAGGAGCGCCAGGGAGAAACCGGTCAGCCCGGCCTCCAGGGAACGGCCGGCGAGCAGCGGGGGCTCGGGCTCCGCCGCGTACGCCATGACGTCGCCGAACGAGGACGCGCTGTCCTGGAGGCCGACGACCACGAAGCACGACCGTTCGCCCTGCGGCGTGACCGTGCAGGATCTCGTCTCCACCCGGTTGTCGCCCTCCGCGGGCCACACGTTGCTGATCGGGGGGCGTCCCTTCATCATCGGGCTGGCCGCGACGACCCGCCCGTCGCGGGTGACGATCTGAAGACGGCTGACCTGCTGAGTCGGCAGGACGTCGCTGTGCACTCTGCGGTTGAGCTCGTAGGCCTGCCGGACGGCCTGCGAAACCATGCGCATGGTCTGCTGCTGCAGCACGGCGCGCACGCCCAGTGCCGTCCCGATCGAGCCGATCCCCAGCACCACCGCGAAGATCATGATTGTGGTGAGCGTCGCCCGGGCCCGGATCGAGCGAGGCCCTCGCCATGAAGCCACGCTTCCCCCCGAGAGAGCCTTTTCCCACATTTATAAGCTTCGGGGCTTCATCGGGAAGCAAAGCGGGAAGCAAGGGCGGAATAGCTCTTACGTCCTTTTAGTCGGGCAGGTTAATCGGAGAGGATTGTCTCAGTCAGACAGGGCGATCGTCCCCAGCTCGCCGCGGGAGGCGACCCCGAGCTTGGGATACGCCTTGTAGAGGTGGTAACCGACCGTGCGCGGGCTGAGGAAGAGCTGGGCGGCGATGTCCCGGTTCGACATCCCCTGCGCGGCCAGCCGTACGATCTGCAGCTCCTGCGGGGTGAGCCGGGCCAGCACGCCGGGCGCCGGCGTCGCGGGCGCCGTGGAACCGGTCGCGTTCAGCTCCGCGCGCGCCCGCCCTGCCCAGGGCGTCGTTCCGAGCCGTTCGAAGGTCTCCAGCGCGGTGCGCAGGTGGGTGCGTGCGTCGGCCTTCCTGCGGGTACGGCGCAGCCACTCCCCGTAGAGCAGCTCGGTCCTGGCCCGCTCGAAGGGCCGCCCGCCGAGCCGCAGCGCCGCGGTGAAGTGCTCCTCCGAGTCCTCGAGCAGGGCTCGGCAGCGCAGCACCAGGGCCTCGGCCCAGGGGCGTCGCGTGGCGCGGGCCCACTCCCGGTAGCGGGCGAAGGCGACGGCGGCACGCTCGGGGGCGCCGAGCCGCACCGCCGCCTCGACCAGGTCGGGCACGCATCGCGTCTCGGACACCTGGTACCCGTCCGACATCGGTTCGAGGCGGGACAGCGCGGCCTCGACCCGCCCGTGCCCGAGGTCGAGGGTGCCCAGCGCCCACGCCGTCCACCCGCTGCCCGCTGAACCGCCGACGAGCGCCTCGTCCACGAGCCCACGGCAGCGCTCCTCCTCGCCCTCCAGCGCGGCGAGGTAGGCCAGGAAGGCGTTCATCTGCGTTGCCCACTGCACCTGCCCGGCGTCCCGCGCGATGCGCAGGCTCTCCGTCGCGGTGGTCAGCGCGTCGCGGTGCCGCCCGTGGAACAGCTCGGTCTCGGCGAGGAAGAACAGCAGTGTCGGCAGCACCCCGATGTTGCCCAGCGCCCTGGCCTCGGCCACCAGCGTCCTGGCCGTCTCGTGGACCTCCTCGTCCTGCCCGACGGCCAGCCCGATCCCGCAGGCCTGGACCAGGTCACGCGGGCTTTCCGCACCCGCCGCGCGGGCCTCGGCGACCACATCGGTGAGCGAGGGCGGCGTCTCGCCCCTGGACAGCGCCGATGTGATGAACACGACGACCGGTGCCAGCGGATCGCCTTCCGGCAGGGACAGCGCGCCGAGCCTGGCCGTGGCACGGCCGACCTCCGGCGCCCCCAGGTACCAGGCGGTGTGCAGCGCCTGGAACAGCATGCGCGCCGCCCGGGTGCCGCCCGCCGCCGCGGCGTTCTCGAGCAGCGCCTCGTACGCGGTGCGCGGCCTGCCGCGCAGGAAGTCGGCGGTCGCGCGGACATGTGTCAACCGCGCCCTGAGCGCCGCCCGATCCCCGTCGTCCCCGGGACGTCCGGAGTGCCCTGTCTCGTCCCCGGCCTGTTCCGTCCCGTCTCCGGGGAGCATGGCGAGCTGCCGGGTGCCCCGTTCCGCGAGCGACCCCGCCCGGTCCAGCTCGCCCGCGCACGCCGCGGTCTCCGCAGCCAGCGTGAGCCGTCGCGCCTGGGCGTCCGGCAGAACGCTGAGCCGGGCCGCCCGCTCGTAGGCGGCGGTCGCGACGGCGTACCCGCTGCGGTCGCTCGCCCGCGCGGCGGTGTGCTCCAGTTCCGCGGCGACCCCCTCGTCGGGGCCGGTCGCGGCCATGGCCAGGTGCCAGGCACGCCGGTCGGCGTCGTCGGGGCCGTCGAGCGCCTCGGCGAGCGCCCGGTGTACGGCCAGGCGGAGGCTGGGCGGAATCCCCTGGTAGACGGCGGCCCTGACCAGGGGGTGCCGGAAGGTCATGGTTCCCGCGTCGACCCTGACCAGGTCCGCGCTCTCCGCCGGGTGGAGATCCTCAAGGAAGTCTCCGAACCCCGCCGCGGCCCGCAGCACGACGCCCAGGTCACCGGTGTCCTCAGCGGAGGCGACCGCCAGCAGTCCCTGGGTCGCCTCGGGGAGCCGCCTGACCTGACCGAGGAAGGCCTCCTGGACCCGGCCGGTGAGCGGCAGCGCCGTACCGTCGCCGGGGGCGGCCTTCGGCAGCTCGATCAGCGCGAGCGGGTTGCCCCGCGCCTCGGCCAGCACACGGTAGCGGACGACGGGGCTGACTCCGGTTCCCAGCAGCGCCGCGGCTGCCGCCTGGTCGAGCCCCCCGACCGGAAGCTCGGCGATCCCCTGTGCGGTGAACGGCTCGCGCGCGGCGAGGATCAGCGCGACCCCCTCGGCGTCCAGTCGCCGCGCCGCGAGCAGCAACGCGTCCGTCGAGGCCCGATCCAGCCAGTGGGCGTCGTCGACCAGCACCAGCAGCGGGCCGTCCTCGGCCAGCTCCGACAGCAGGGACAGCACCGCGAGGCCGACAAGCAACTGGTCCCCCGCCTGTACGGAGGCCAGCCCGAACGCGGCCCGGAGGGCCCGCTCCTGCTGCTCAGGCAGGGCGCCCAGCCGGTCGAGCACGGGGCGCAGCAGCAGGTGGAGCCCGGCGAACGGCAGCTCGGCCTCAGACTCGACGCCGGTGCCCCGGATCACCCGCATGTCCGCGGTTGCCGCGTAGTCCAGCAGCGCGGTCTTGCCGATCCCGGGCTCGCCCCGCATGAGCAGGGCGCCACTGCGGCCCGCGCGGGCATCCGACAGCAGCCGATCGATCACGGCCTGCTCGGCGGCCCGCCCGTACAACATGCCTCGAACCTTACTCAAAAGGGGCGATCAGCCATCTCGCCCACGTACCGCTCGGGCCGAGAAGACCGGACGCCTGCATGGTGGGGATGGCCAGGCGCCCGGCTCGCCGGAGCGGTCACGTGCCCGCGCAGGAGTCGTGGGTGGCGTCGAATCCCTTCAGGCTGTCGACGTCGTCCTGCTTGGGCGGCTTGAGGCCCTTCCAGTCGTCGCCGATGGTCAGGATGAGCCTGGGCGTGGTCGCCTGCTGGACGAGCCTGCCGGAGGAGGTGAGCAGGTCACGGGTGAGGGTTGGCGCTCCCGGCGCTCCCTTCGGCGAGTACGCGATCGTGGTCTTCGGGTACGGCTTGTGCGGCGCGTCGCCGATCTTGGCGATGTGGTAGCCGAGCTCCTCAAGCTGTACGGCCACCTGCGAGCCGAGGCCACGGCGGCCGGTCCCGTTGCGCACCTCGACCTGGATCTTCGACCTGGGCACCTTGGCCTGGCCGCCCTTGACCCCCGAACCCTTGACCGTCGTGTCCTTGGCGACGATCTGGAAGAGCTTCCTGCTCTGCGGCTCGACCCACTCGACCCGGCCGGGGTAGGTGACGGAGTAGCGCCACGGGGTGGTGATGAAGTGGATCTGCCCGGCGGCCAGGCCCTGGGCGCTGGTGGCCAGGTCCTTCATCACTCCGGGCGTGAGTGCGGGGTCGGTGGTGACCGACTTGGTCGCCGCGTCGAGGAAGCCGAAGAGCCTGATCGGGTCGGTGAGCGTCTCGCCGCTCATCACCTTCTTGACCATGGAGGCGATGAACATCTGCTGCCGCTGGATGCGCCCGATGTCGGAGCCGTCGCCCAGGCTGTAGCGGGCCCTGACATAGCCGAGGGCCTGTTCGCCCTTGAGCGTCTGCCTGCCGGCGGGGAGGGTGAGCAGGGCCTTCTTGTCGTGGATCGGCTCGGGGATACAGACCTCGACCCCGCCGACCGCGTCGACCATGCCCTTGAAGCCGGTGAAGTCGACCTTCACGAAGTGGTCGATGTGGATGCCGGTGAGCGACTCGACAGTCTTCCAGGTGCAGGTGATCCCGCCCGAGTTGAACGACTCGTTGATCATGCCCAGGTGCGCTCGCTGGCCCGCCAGTCCCTGCTTGGCCCGGCATTCGGGAAGCTGGACCATCGAGTCCCTGGGGAAGCTGACGACCATCGCGTTGTCCCGCTTCGGCGAGATGTGCGCGAGCATGATCGTGTCGGTCCGCTCGCCGGGGAACTTCCCGTACTTGGCGTTCTTGCCGCTGCGCTGGTCGGATCCGACGATCAGGACGTTCAGCGCCTTGGGCGCGACCTTGACGGGACGGGTGCCCAGGTCCTCTTCGGGGACCTCGATGTTCTTGACGTTCCCGCTCAGCCTGAAAATCGCGCCTGTCACCGTCGCCGCCACCAGGAGGACGACGGTGGTGACGGCGGCCACGAGCCACCACAGCCATCTGCCGCGCCGCCTGTGCGGGGTCTGGCCCGCCGGCTTCGTGGGCGCGTCGGTCAACCCGCTACTCACGTGTCTCCTGGGAGGATGGGTCAGGGTGTGCGCCCATGACCGTTGAGCCGGTTTCCGGCCGTCGCTGAGTGTACTAATCCTCCATAAGGGTGGGATAAGAACCGAGAATCAGCCCATCTGCCCACGCAACCACAGCGAATCAGCGCATCCACAACGGCCGGCTCCCGCGACGGCCCGCCGGACCGGTGTGGCCGTCCTTGTGCGGCTCGGCGAGGACGGCTCGGCGGGGATGGCCTGCGGGGAGGGTCTGCGGGGAGGGTCTGCGGGGAGGGCGAGGTCGGCCCGCGGGGAGAAGGCACGACTGACATGGGGGCCGGTTGACCTCAAGCGCACTTGACGTTGCACGGTGGTCGTAGGAGCCCGTCGACCAGCGGAGGCCACCGTGCTGGACATCGCAGTGATCATCGCAAGCCCCCGCGAGGGTGGCGCAGGCACGACGATCGGCCGGTGGTTCCTTGACCAGGCCGGGCGGCGGACCGATCTGCGCCTGGACGTGATGGATCTGAGCAGGACCCCGCTTCCCCCGGTCCAGTCGACGCGCTCGGGCGACACCGGCGAGGAGGCCCGCGCGCTCGCCGCCAGGATCGGCGCCGCCGACGGCTTCGTGGTGATCACCCCGGAGTACAACCACGCCTATCCCGCCTGCCTGAAGCTGGCCATCGACGCGGTCCGCCACGAGTGGGCGGCGAAACCGGTGGGTTTCATCTCCTACGGTGGCCGCTCGGGAGGCCTGCGCGCCGTGGAACAGCTCCGTCTCGTCTTCGCCGAGCTGCACGTGGTGTCCCTGCGCGACACCGTGAGCTTCCACCAGACCCCGGTGCTGTTCGACGAGGAGGGAAAGCCGGTCGAGTCCGACGGCGCGGACGGCGCGGCCAAGGTCATGCTCGACCAGCTCATCTGGTGGGCGACCACCCTGAGGGAGGGCCGTCAGGCCAGGCCGTACACGCTCTGAGCGGGGCCGGGCCGTACCCAGGCGCTTGAGGAGAGCGCCGGGCCGTACCCGGCCGCTTGAGGAGGGGGCCGGGCCGTACTCCGCCGTCCCGCACGGCCGGTGGGGCGGAACCGAGGGCGCGGAAAACGGTGAGGAGGGCGCGGGATCGGTGTCCCACGCCCTCCTCACCGTGACGGCACGCGCTCAGCCTCCGCCATTGGAGTCCAGGGAGTAGATGCGCAGCCAGTCGACTTCCATCCACGCCTCTCCCGACTCGCCCTGCCCGGGGAACCAGTCCAGCTGCAGACAGGCTGACATCGGGCTGTGGGTGGCGTTCGGCGAGCGGAACCACTCCCGCCCGTCGATGTAGCCGACGACCCCCTCGGAGGTGTTCTCCACGGCGTAGGTGTGCCAGGCGGTCATGTCCACGCTCGCGTGCGCCTGCTCCTGGCCCTGCGGAGTGTGCAGGAAGAAGTTAGGTCGCTGCCTGGCCGGATCGTCGATGACCTCGAGGAAGTCGACCTCCTCCCCGGTTGAGCTACGCACGTTCCCGCCGCCCTCCTGCGGCCACAGCAGGGCGACGGGGTGGTAGGACCCGGCTCCCGGATACAGCCGGATGCGAGTTTCCCAGCGGCCGTAGGTTTGGCCGTGGCGGCTGGCCAGCCCGGCGGTCGTGCCGTCGGCGCGGCCGTACAGGTAGAGCGCGCCGTTGCCGAGGAAGAGCTGCTCGGAGGAGCGGCGGCCGTTGCCCGCGTGCCCCGGCGAGTCGTAGACCACCCAGTCGGCCGGGTCGAGGTAGTCGTCGAACTCCGCGCACCAGTCGGGCGTGCCCCAGCCGAGGGCTCCGGCCGCGCTCGGCTCGCCGTCCGGGGGAGAGCAGGCCGTGCCGGGCGCGACCTGGCCCTGGGCCGCGGTGAGGGTGCTCACCGCGAGCGCGGCCACCAGGCTGAGTACGGCTAATCGCACGTTGGATCTGGACATCACGATCGTTGCTCCCCGGGTCTGGCGCAGAGCGCGGACGGACTGAAACTCCAGCAGCCGGTCACCTTCGGCGACCAGGCCGCGGACCTGTCAGGTGTTTGGGCGTCACGGCCCGTCGGCGGCCCGAAGGCCCACCTGGGCGTGACGCTCGCTGAGCGCGGCGTGTTCAGCGACGCGGCGGGGAACTCGACGGTACGGCTCCGCCACGGCGCGAGGCTCCAGCACGCCGCGATCTGCTCTGCCCCGCAGACGTTTGAGGCGACGGACTGCCGCAGCGGCGGCAGCGGGACGACGGCCAGCGGCCGCGGGGACGGCGGGAAGGGCACGGCGGTCGGGTGACTTCCCGGCCCTCCTGACGGCTCCCCGGCCGGTCCGGTCGGCGCGGTAGAAACGTCGGTCGGGGCGGCGGTCGCGGTGGGCACGGCGGTCGCGCTCTGGCTCGGCGTTGGCTCCTGTGCCTGTGGCGGCGAGGTCGGCTCGGAGGTGGGAGTAGCCGTCGGGGCGGGAGCCACCGGGCTCTGCGTGGCCTTCGGCGCCCCCTTCTGCGAGGTCGGCTTGGGGGGCGTCGGGCGCGAGGTCGTGGGTTTCGGGCTCGGACTCGCCGGGGGTTTCGGCTTCTGCGTCTTCTCCCCCTCAGGCTTCTTGTCGTCTGGCTTCTTGTCATCCGCCTTTTTGTCGTCCGCCTTTTTGTCGTCCGGCTTCTTCGGCGGTTTTGGCTGCGGAGACGCGGGCTTGTCCGGCTTCTCGACCGGGGCCGGGACCGTGCTGCCGGTCGAACTCTGCGTTTCCGTGGACGTGGGAGGCACGACCGGAGGCGTTTCCTGGGTGTCGCTCTTGGCGGGCGTCGGGGCCGGTGCGGGAGTCTGGCTCTCGGTGGGGGCCGCCGTCTCCTCGGTGGTGGGGGGCGCCGCGAGGGACTGCTCCTCGACGGACTTCTCCGTGGGCGCCTTCGAGGCCTTGACCGTCGGCGGCGCCATGGCGGACTTGCTCTTCAGATGCGGTGCGGGAGCCTGATCCGGGTGATGCTTCGAGTCCGAGACCGGCGGGTGCTTCGGCGCGGACTTCTCCGAGGAGACCTTCTTCTTGGCGGGTTGATCGGCGGGTGGGTCGGCGGGCTGGTCGTCGGCCGGGGCCTTGGTCTCGGCGGGCTCGGGGTTATCGGCGAGCTCGGGATCCTTGGCGGGCGCGACCTCGCCCGAGGGCTCGACGGAGGAGGGCTCGTCGGAGGACGACTTCTTGTCCGAGGTCGAGGCCTCGGTGTCCGACGGGGACTGAGCGGACACCGAGGAGCCCTCCGACTCGGAGAGCGGAGCCCCCTCGGACTTCGCCGACGGAGAGTCGTCGGACGCGGTCTGGGGGGCGAGCATGGGTGAGGAGGCCGAGGTCTCGCCCGCGGGCTGTGCCAGGGCGCCCCAGGGCTGGGCGATGATCGCGCTGGTGGTGGCGGAAACCCCGGCGAGCAGAAGGCCTGACACCAGGGTGACGCGCCGGGACGGGCTGCGTTGGGGCATGGATCGTCTTCCTCGATCTAGGGGGTGGGATCGGGACCGGCGAGGGGCTTCCATCCCGCGGCGGTGAACTCGGGGGTACCGGGCAGGGCGACCTGGGGCACGGCGGTGGAGACGGGATCGGGGATGTTGACCCAGTCTCCGCTGTTCGGGCCACGCATGGTGGGGTTCCAGGTCATGAGCAGGTTCATGGCGTACGGGCTCGAGTAGGTGGGGTCGGTGTCCTGGACGCCCTTGGTCGCGGTCACCTGGACCAGTACGGAGACCTGGACGAGGTCCTTGGACCTGGGCCGCCACTGGATCCCGATCGTCTTCGTCCGCATGGCGGCCTCTTCCGGGAGCGGCCCCGTCTTGGGGAGGCCGAGGGTCTCCCGCCATCCGGCGACCGCGGCCCGCGCGCCCGCGCGGGCCGCCTCCTGCTGCGCGGGCGGGGCGTAGAGGACGGCGGCGTGCTCGGCCTGGGCGAGGTCCAGCGTCCAGGCCCCCTCCAGGGCCGCCGCGGCGGCCGAGGCCGCCCCAAGCTCCGTGTGGGGGAACCCGATGGGGTAGCCCGCCTCGCTCTCGTAGCCCGCGGGCGGTGCGAGTGTGACACTTCCGTCGGCGACTTCGGCGCTGGAGACCGACGGGTTCTCCGGCCCGCCCCCCACGAGGTGCCACACCCCTATCGCGAGCAGGATCGCTCCCACGATCGAGACGACAACGATGACCATCCGGCGGTTGTTGCGCGGCGGAGGACCGAGATCCCAGTCGAGATCCCGGTTCTCCCCGATCGGTGGCCGCACTAACGGCTCCGATCCTGGCGCTGGCCGAACGCCTGGCCCGCCGCGGCGGCCAGGCGCAGGTAGGCGCCCCGGGTGGTCGGCCGCAGACGGACCAGGTCGACCTCGGCGCCCTCCTTGAGATGCGGGTCATACGGCACGCGGATCACGGCGCGGCAGCGGGAGTTGAAGTGGCGTTCCAGCAGTTCCACGTCCACGTCGGACTTGGGCTCGACGGCGTTCAGCACGACGATGGCGTTCCTGACCAGGTCCGCGTGCCCGTGGGCGGTCAGCCAGTCCAGCGTGGCCGCCGCCGAGCTGGCCCCGTCGACCGCGACCAGGCTGACCAGCACGATCTGGTCGGCCAGCTCCAGCGTCGCCCCCATGGCGCCGTGCAGGAGCCCGGTCCCGCAGTCGGTGATGCAGATCGAGTAGTAACGCTCGATGAGTCCGGCGACCGTGCGGTAGTCCTCGGCGTTGAACGCCTCGCTCACCGCGGGGTCGGTGTCCGAGGCGAGGACCTCAAGCCGGGCGGGGGACTGGGAGGTGAAGGCGCGCGCGTCGGCGTAGCGGAGGATGTGGGGGGCTTCGGCGAGCATGGTGCGGATGGTCGCGGCGGTCTCCGACTTGACCTTGATGCCGAGTGTGCCCCGGTCGGGGTTGGCGTCGATCGCGATCACCCGGTCCCCCCGCAGGGAAGCCAGGGTGTTGCCCAGGGCGACGGTCGTCGTGGTCTTGCCGACCCCGCCCTTGAGGCTCATCACCGCGATCCGGTGATGGCCGCTCGCCACGGGAGTCTGGGCCTGGGCTATCAGCGTGCGGCGTTCCACCTCAGCGGTCGACTCCGCGGGGGTGATCCTCCCGCCGGAGAGCTGCCACACGAGTCGGCGCCATCCGCCGGCCGGCTCGGGCCGCCGGTTGGTGAGCAGGTGTTCGGCGGTGAGCGGAACCGTCTCCTGGAACGGTTCGCCCTGTGGGGGCGGCGAAGCCTGAATCTGGGGGGACGTTTCCGTCATGGCCGGGGTCCTTTCACAGAGAGCTGCGTGAAGAGTCGTGAGGGCGGGCGGTCAGCAGGTCTGCCATCGCACCGTCGTGGCGATCGAGTCGTCGGGTCCGTAGACGGTGAGCGAGGTGGTGGCCGAGAAGGGGGTTCCGCACCAGTGGCGGATTCGGTGGGCGCGCAGGGTGATCACGTCCGGGTGTCCCGGTCTCGACGTGCCGCTTGAGGGCTTCACCGTCAGCCCGGGAGCTGTTATCCGCCACCGCAGCGCGGGTCCCGTCACGGTGAGGATCATGTTTCCCTGACCGAACTCGTCGAGCGTCACCAGCGGCGGGATGCGCACCCGGTCGGCGAATCCGTTCCGGTCGCCGGGAGAGGCATCGGGGGTCGTCGGCTCCGTGGCCGTCCCGGGAGGCGCCGTTCCCTGGGTCGCGGTCTCCGGGAGCGGCGTCTCACGGGGCATCGCCTCGTCAGGGGTGTTCTCCGCCGTGGTGGTCCGCAGGGAGGTGGCCGCGTCCTCAGGGGTGATCGCGGGGGCGAGGAGGTTCATCCCCGTCAGGGTGCCCGCAGCCCCCGCGACCACGATGATCACGATTTTGACGGTGGTGGTCCTGACCCATGCCCCAATCCAGGCGAGCGCCTCCGCGAAACGGACTCCGGGAGGATCCTGCTCGGCCTCGCCGTACGACTTCTTCGCCGCTCCGCGGGCACCGGTCGCGGCACGTTTCTTGGCGGATGGGACGGACGGGATGGACGGCATGGTCGCGGACATGTCGCTGGCGCGCGAGGCGGTGTCACGCGCCAACGCCTGGGAGAACAGCGCGTTGTAGAGCGGCGTGTCCTGCCCCGGGACCGGTGGCGCCAGTGGCGGGCCCGGGGGAAGGGCGGGCAGCGCGGGCAGGGACGGCAGCGTCGGACGGTCCTGGAGGGCGGGGCCGTACGGGATTCTGGAGCGGTCCTGGCGGCTCTGGCGGTCGGCGCGTCCCTCGGGGGCGGGCTGATCCTGGCGGTCAGGCTGTTCCGCGCGGTCGGGGCGCTCCGCCCGGACCGGCTGGTAGGGGAGAGTGGAGCGGTCCGCTCTGGGGGGACGGGACGGCCGTGCGGGCTGGTTCCCGGCCGGTGGAGTGGTGGCCGGGCCGGGGGTGGGCGCACCGGTGCCTCCGGCACCTTCAGCACCTCCGGCGTCCCCAGTGGCCCCGCTGGTGGCGGGGGACTCTGGGGGTCCGGCGGTCCTGGCGGGGACGGTGGTTCCGGTGGTCGTGGGGGGCGCGGGGGTTCCGGCGCGGGCCGTGGTTCCGCTCTTGCCGCGGGCGGGGGGAGCCGCGGGAGCCTCGATGGCCGCGGTCGGCGCGGCGAGCAGGGGAGAAGCGGCGGGGGACATGGTGGGGGACACGGCGGGGGACACGGCGGGGGACACGGCGGGGGACACGGCGGGGGACACGGCGGGGGACACGGTGGGGGACACGGCGGGGGTCGGGGACGGAGACGGGGTGGGGGCGGCGTCACGTCCGGTCGGGCGCGGGCTCGCCGAGGGTGGCGAGGAGGCGGGCAGGGAGTCGACGAGCCGCCGTCTGGTCTCCGGGGGCAGGGAGCGGACCCGCGGGTGGGAGATCATCTGCGGGACCGTGTAGCGGATGTTGATCGGCCGCGCGCACACGGGGCACTTGCGCATGTGGGACAGCAGGTTCGCCCGCGCGCCCTCCTCGATGTCGGACTCCGTCCACTCCTCCTCGGGGAAGAGCGTCTCGACGAGGGGACCGAGTTCGGGGCAGGTGCGGCGCCTGTTGGCGAGCGCGTCCAACCCGCTCGCCAGGATCTCGATCGTGTCCTGGGTGCGGGTGGCGAGCCTGGCGGCCTCCTCGGCGGGCATCGCCAGGACGTGGGAGAGGTCCTCTGTGGTGAGCTCGTGACGGTACATCAGCCTGAGCGTCTCCGTGCCCAGCGGCTCGACGAGCGTCCAGACGCGTGCGGTCACCTCCTCGTCCGGCATGCCGGGCCCCGAGTCGGGAATGTACCGCTCCCGGTAACCGGGAGCGGTGAGGCAGTCACGTCTGAGTACGGCGAACAGATGTCCCCGGGCACTGACGCCCGCAGGGGGTCGTACGGCCAGGCAGGAGGCCAACACGGAGGCCACCGCGGGCACCACCCGGCCGGGAGCGAGATGGGAGGCGGCGTAGTCCATCAGGTGCGCGCCGTGCTCGCTCACCCACGCAGCCCCCTGGCCGGCGCCGGGCGTGTCACGCCCGGCGCCGGTGGACGCTTTCATGGGCCGGTGTGCCCGTCCTGGTACGGCTCGACCTGGCCGGGACCAGGCTTGACGTGGCGTCGGCCACGCGGGTCGGACTGGCCGGACTGGTCGGGGGGAAGCTCGCCGGATCGGTCGAACCGGCTCGTCTGCTGGTCGGGCTGCGGCTGGGCGGACTCGAAGTCGCCGGAGGGACCGGACTGGCCGGACTGACCGTGGTGCGCGGGACCCTGCTGGCCGTTCTGACCCTGCTGACCCTGCTGGCCGTACTGACCCTGCTGGTCCGGTCCGACCTGGCCGGGCTGGTCGGGGTCGTACTGGCCCTGCTGGCCTTGCTGGTCGGTCTGGCCCTGCTGGTCGTTCTGGCCGGGCTGTGCGGGGTCCGGGTTCGTCACCACGAACTCCAGGTTCCGCTCGGGCAGCCCGGTGAACTTGGTCCAGTTGCTGACCTCTCCGGGCGCGGGCTCGGCGTAGAGCCAGCGGACGAAGGCGGGCCACAGACACGAGTCGCGGGGGATGACCGCGCCCTTCTGGTCGGCACCCAGCGCGTGCAGCTCCTCCTCGGAGTAGTTACGGCACTGCGGAGTTCCCGGCGGGGCGATGTTGAGGTCCCACACGCCGTTCTCGTCGGTGTAGCGCATGTTCTTGTCGAGCCCCAGGGCCTCCTGGGCCCGCCGGAGAAGCTCGGGGTCCTTGAAGACCGGCAGGGAGTCGGCGCCGTCGGGGGTGCCGCCCTCCTGTGCGGGGGGATCGGCGGGCTTCAGCACGGTTCCGTCGGCGTTCTGCTCCTGGTCGGGCGTGGGAAGCGTCTGCTCGATCTCGCCGGACGGCTCGGGCTCCGCGGTGGGCAGCGCGGGCTTGAGCGTGCCCGACGGCCTGGGCGTCGGGGTGGGCGACGCCTGCTTGGCCGTACTGGGGAGCTTCGCCTTCTGGCCGGTGCCGTGCGTCGGGACCGGCTTGACGGGGCCGGAGGGCGCGGTCGGCTTGACGGTGCTGTTGGGCAGGGCGGGCTTGAGGGTGCCGGTCGGCTTGGCCTGCTTGGGAGAGTCGGGCTGCGGCTTCTCCGCGCGGTCGTCGACGGCCTTCGGACCGGTGGAGGAGCCGATGCCGAGCTTCGGCTTCTCCGCGAGGTTGCCGACGGGCTTGTCGATCTGGCTGCCGCTGTCCGAGATGTCGCCACTGACCTTCTTCGTCGGTGCCGGTGCGGGTTTCGTGGTCGCCTTCGGAGGCTGGACCGGCGCGGGGTCGGGCGCCTTCTGCACGTTCGCGCCACCGCCACCGCCTCCGCCACCTCCGCCGCCCTGCTGGGGATTGGTGTTCTTGACGGGCTTGACCTCGGCGGTACGGCTCGGCTCCGGCGCGGAGGAGGCCTTCGGTGGCGCGGCCTCCTTCGTCGTCCCGGTCTTGGGATTGCCGGGCCGCTGCAGGGGGGCGATCGCGCTCGCCAGCACGGGAAGGCCGAGGCAGCCTCCCACACCGCCGGAGACGGCGTGCCCGTCGGCGGTCGCGGCCAGGCAGACCTTCGTGTTCGTCAGGCTCTTCTCGAGCGCGCCCTTGTTGCTGATCGCGCTGCCCGCGTCGGAGCCGGAGAGCGGGACGGGGTCGTTGCCCACCTTCCACAGCTGCGCCGCGTCGTCCAGGTGATAGGTACCCGCGGCCAGGCGCATGACCTGGCTCTTGGGAGGCTCGGAACGAGCGGCTATGACGGTTCCCAGCCCAGCGCCGGCCCCGAACACGCCGATCGCGATACTCGCGGTGATCACCGTCGCGCGTGAGGGCTTACGTGAGGGTGTCATGATGGGTGTTCCTCTTCTTCCAGTGGGATGTCAGTCGCCGTGGCTCTCCAGGACATCGCTCCACTCGCCCAGCACGCGGACGGGCTCGGAGGAGCCGGCGGGGGGGACATAGGTGACGTACATCCGTCCGTAGGTCGCGCTCGCCGAATGGGTGAACGCCTTGTTCTTCGTGCGGACCGCGGCCGATCCCTTCAGGGTGACCTTCGCCCCCACGCGTTCGGCCATCCGGGTGTCGGTCGATCGTGCGGCGTACCAGACCAGGGCGCCCCCGTCCCCGGTTCGCATCGCCCGGACCGGGCCGTCCTGCCGGTACGACAGGCTGAGAATCCAGCCTGCCTGCTCAAGCTGGGCACGCTCCTGCTGCCAGAACTGGACGATTTCGCTGGTCCACGGCCCGTCCTCGAACCTCGGGTCGGGCTTGGCACTCTCCAGGCTCGCCAGGTGGGCGCCGGCGATCTGGCGCGGGGTCGCGACCAGGCCGGTCGCGTCCTCCGGCAGGCTCGTCGCGTATCCCTCCGCGTCAGTCGCGATCTTGGGAAAGCGCGGGGGGACCGCCCGCGTGTCGGCGCCGGAGGCGACCAGGCGCCAGCCCGCGGGGGTCGAGCTCATCAGGTCGACGACCCTCGCGATTCCCGTCTCGTGGGAGACCGCGACGAACCAGTCGGGAGTGCCCTCGACGTGCCGGGGCACCCACACCTGGGGGTTGGGCCAGACGCCGGACGCCACCGACTCGCCCTGCATCTTGGCCGTCTTGAAGCTCGCCCGTGTCATCTCGACCGCCAGCTCGGCCTCCAGCTTGCCCATCGCGACCTCGTCCAGCCTGGACTGGGCCGCGGACAGCCCCTTCTGGTAGTGACCGTGGATGCGGTACGCCTGCCGGATGGTGAGCTGGGCCGCGTCGGTCCCGGTGGAGGGGACGACGGCCGGCGGGGAGGTGGTCTCGACACGGGTCTTGCCCGTGGTGGCCGGATCGGGGGCGGCGGAGGCCTTCGTGTCCTTGGCGCCGCCGGAGCCGTTCTTGCCGCTTCGGTCCTCGAAGATGGAGGCCGAGGGGATCGGCTGCCTGGTGTTCGCGCCGGAGGAGTTCTGCGGCGGGGCCGTACCCCAGCCGGTCCCGGAGAGCTGGGGGGAGGGGTCGGCGACCAGGGTCTGCGGCGCCGAGGCGTTCGCCCTGATCAGCCAGATTCCCGCCCCGCCGATGACCACGGAGAACGCTCCGAACAGGATGACTCTCCGCCAGTTGAACGTCGGGAGGCTCTCGGGGTGCCAGTCGGACTCGTGCTCAGATTCGTCTCCGGTGGAAGCGCTACCACGGCCGGGAGGCCAGGCTTCCTCATCTGGGAAATCTGATGCACGCCATGACATAGGTCCAAATATTAGACTGACCGTGATCCATTGGGAAGGTAAAGCGGACTCGTAATCGGCACTTATGGTTATTAGGTTATAGATAATACGTAATCGGTAATAGGTGCTGTCCGAAACCTCCTGCCCGATGACCTGCGGTGCGGGTGCCCGCAGGCCCCATCAGGACTTCTCTGGAGATCCCCCGGGCTGATGGTTTGTGCTGGTCTGTGGCGTTTGCTGTTGATCTGTTATTTCCCTTGGGCGGTGTTTCCGTTCTCCATGCGTTGTATTTCCGGTTCCGCTGAGGGGGTGTGCGCCACGGGCGGTGAGTGTGAAATCGTTTCCAGACGCGGATTGCCGTTGGCTCTCAACCGGACCCGATACGAATGGTCATCGTGTATTCGCGGTGCCCGATCGGGCGGGCTGACCGGGCCAATTAGGGCCCGACCTTTTCCCGGCTCCCATGGCCGGGCCCGCCCCCGCGAAGCCCGTTCCATGGAATGACGCCGTGGAACGACGCCGTGAAATGACACCGCCCCGCGCCCGCCCCGCCTCTTCGGGGGAAGCCGCGTGCTAACCGGCCGGGACCGGCTCGTCCCGCGCTCGGCCCTCGTCGTCGAGGATCACCTCGGGGATCACCGGGGGAACGCCGCGCAGCGCGAGCAGTACGGCCACCGCCAGGACGGCGAGTAGCGCCGCGCCGGTCACCAGGGTGGTCTGCATGCCCTCGACGAACGCCTGTCTGGCGGCCCGCGCCACGGTCTCGGCCACCTCCGCGGGCAGTGCGGCGGCGGTCTGCAGCGCTCCGCCGAGCGACTCCCCGATCTGCTCGGCCGCCCGCGTGGGAACCTCGGAGGGCAGCCGCAGGTTGTCGCGGTAGGCGCTGTTCAGCACACTCCCCAGTACGGCGATGCCCAGCGCCCCACCGATCTCCTGGCCGGTCTCCGCGATCGCGGACGCCGCGCCCGCGCGCTCCCTGGGAACCGAGGCCAGGATGGTGTCGCTCGTGACGGCGAAGGTGAACCCGTTCCCGACCGCGGTGACGACCATGGCCACGACCATGTACGCGTACCCGGTGTCCGTCCCGAACCGGCTGTAGAGCACGAACCCCGCCGCGCTCATGACCAGCCCCAGCGCGACGACCCGCGCCCTGCCGATGACGCCGACCAGCGGGGTCGCCAGGATCCCGCCGACCGCCGCGCTCAGCCCGCCGGGCAGGCCGGCGAGCCCGGAGACCAGCGGCGACCAGCCGAGGACAAGCTGGAAGTACTGCGCGAAGGCCAGCGAGGCGGCGAGCATCGAGAAGATGCAGACGACGTTGGCCCCGACCGATCCGGAGAAGGCACGGTGGCGGAAGAGCCGCACGTCGATGAGGGGCTCGGCCAGCAGGGTCTGCCGCCGGACGAACACGGTGAGCGAGACGAGACCGAGCGCGGCGGCGGCCCAGACGCTGGGCGCGGTGACCCCATCGTGGGCCGCGGTCTTCAGTGCGTAGATCACCGCGATCACCCCGGCTACCGAGAGCGGCACGCTCACCACGTCGAGGCGCCCAGGGCGCGGGTTGCGTGACTCGGGGAGCACGAAGGCACCGACGGCGACGATCAGCGCGGCGACCGGGACGTTGACGAGGAAGACCGAGCCCCACCAGAACCGGTCGAGCAGCGCCCCGCCGATCACGGGGCCGAGGGCGAAGCCGAGCGCGGAGACGCTGCTCCAGATCCCGACCGCGGTCGCCCGCTCCTTGGGGTCGGTGAAGACGTTGCGGATCATCGACAGGGTCGAGGGCATGATGGTCGCCCCCGCGACGCCGAGCAGCGCCCTGGCGGCGATCAACAGCTCCGGGGTCATGGCGTAGGCGGTCAGCGCGGAGGCGCCCCCGAAGGCGGCCATGCCGACGAGCAGTAGCCGCTTGCGGCCGATCCGGTCGCCGACGTTGCCCATGGTGACCAGGAGGCCGGCCAGTGCGAAGCCGTACACATCGACGATCCACAGGAACTGGGTCGCCGAGGGGCGCATGTCCTGGACCAGCTTCGGCGCGGCCAGGTGGAGCACGGTGAGGTCGACGGCGAGAAGCAGCATGGCGAGACAGGCGATCGCCAGTGTGCCCCATCTGTGTGGGGAGGAGGTCATGCCGGAAGCTTCGGCGGCGGCGTTGACGAAGCGCTGACCGAACGCTGACGATCTCCGCGCGGGCGCCTCGACGGTTGTCCACCGGGGCCTCGCCCGGTGACGCGGGCCGTTCCTCGGTACCGGCGATCAAAAAGCGACATCAGCTTACAGTTAGGTAATTATCACCCTTTGTGATTGTGGCTCGGTGAATCCGGGAAGCCTCCGTGAAGCGGGGATGAGGGGGCGGCACATGCGGGTGGCGGTGCTCGGAATGGGCAGGATGGGCAGGGCGCTGGCTCGTCGGCTGCTCATGCGAGGTCACACGGTAAAGGTCTGGAACCGTACACCGGGCAGGGCCGCCGAGGTGGTCGCCGCGGGCGCCGTCGAAGCCTCCTCGCCGGTCGACGCCGCGCGCGGCACCGAGGGCGTGCTGATGTCACTCGCGGACGATCGGGCGAGTCGCGACGTCATGGCGCAGCTCGCCGGTCTGGGGGCCGACGAGACGCCGGTCGTCGCCGACGCGAGCACCGTCTCCCCCGTAACCTCCCGCGAGCTGTGGCAGGCGGCGCCCGGACACCGGTTCGTCACCGCGCCCATCGTCGGAGGGCCCCTGGCCGTCGTCGAGGGGGAGGCGATGGGGCTTCTGGGCGGCGAAAGGGAGCACGTGCGCAGGCTGGACCCCCTCTGGCGCGACATATTCGCGGTTCAGCGATACTGCGGTGCGGACCCGGGCAGCGCGCTGACGTTCAAGCTCCTGAACAACTATCTGCTCATGGCCGGGCTCGCCGTGGTCGCCGAGGTCGTGGCCACGGGGCAGGCGGCCGAGCTGGACGAGTCGAGGCTGCGCGACCTGCTGCTCCAGTGGCCGACCGTCGCCCCCGCCCTGCACAACCGGCTCGACGACGTCATCGGCGGCGATCATCAAGGCTGGTTCACCACGCGGCTCGGCGCGAAGGACGTACGGCTCGCCGTCGAGCTCGGGGAGTCACTCGGCCTCGACCTGCGGATCGCCAGGCTGGTCCAGCGGCGCTACGAGGAGGCGGCCGAGCACGGCTGGGCGGACGCGGACATCGGGGCGATCGTCGAGCTGGTCCGCGAGCGGCGGCACGTCTGACCGGCATCGTGCTCTTCTCCGACGCGGACGGCCATGAATCGCCGATCGAGAGCATTGTTCTCTTAAGCTTAATAAGCGTACTTTTCCCCTGTTTGATGGGTTTTCCGCAAGGCGACCGGCCTGGTCAGCGGATATACGGTCGGTACGGGCAGCGCGCTTGACTACGCCCGTTCCCGCGCGTCACGATTCGGTTTCACCACTTCTTCCGCAGTCCAGCATGGACGCGACGCTCACCTGCCTGGACCTCATCCAGCGAAGCGATGCCCTCCGGCGGGAGCCGATGGACAACGTGCGACACCCGACAGATGCACCGCACGGCACGGGGATCGGTTTCGTCGACGCGAAAAGTCCCCCGGTGGCGGTTCCCGGGGCCGAGCGCGTGCGACGCCCATGGAAAGAGCGCGTGCGATATGTGTCACGACGCCTGCGGAAAGAGCGCATGCGATATATGTCACGACGCCTGCCGGAAAAGCACGTACGACACATGTCACGATGCCCGCGGGAAAAGCGCGGAATCCACGGCGTCTCGATCGGCTTCCCCTCCGTTCCCAGGGGGCGGAACGCCTCCGGGGCACGGTCACCCCCTCCGGGCCGCACGAGCGGATCGACGACGTCGTCACCGTGCCGCATCACCGTGCCGCAGAAGATCCTCGCCTCCGAGGAGGAACCATCGCCCGCCCGCGAACAGGCGAGAACGGGCGAGACCCCGTCCGCGAACAGACGAGAGGACACCATGAAGATCAGCGAGATAGCCCCGTTCATCGGCGCGGAGATCTCCGACGTCACCTACGACGACCTCGAACGACAGGAGGTCTTCGACCGGCTCGTCGAGAGCCTGCGGCAGCGCGAGCTGGTGGTCGTCCGCGGCCTCGAGCTGACGCCGCGACGGCAGATCGACCTGGCGGCGCGCCTGGGGAAACCGGTCCCCTTTCTGGTTGAGAAGTACCGCCACCCCGAGTTCGAGGAGATCATGATCTCCTCGAACGAGATCAGGGACGGCAGGCCGGTCGGCGTGGCCAGGGGCGGCAACTTCTGGCACCAGGACTCGTCCTTCGTCGCCGCCCCGGCGCCTTACACCATGCTGCACGGCGTGAACGTGCCCTCGACCAGCGGGCACACCCTGTACGCGAACGCGAGTGACGTTTACGACCGCCTGCCGGAGGAGTGGAAGAAGAAGATCGCGGGCCGGACCGCACTGGCCACCGTCGGCAAGCGCCTGCGAATCGGGAGCGAGCACATCGGCCTGTCCATCGCGGAGTTCCGTGCGCTGGCCGATGCCCAGTACCCGAAGGTGGAGCACCCCCTGGTGCGGGAGGACCCCTTCACCGGGCGCCCCTACCTGTACGGCGCGCCCGAGTACCTCGACTCGGTGATCGGCTTCGACGCCAACGAGAACGAGGCGTTCTTCGCGATCGTCGACGAGCTCGTCCAGGCCCCGGAGCACGTCTACACCCACCAGTGGACGCCCGGTGACCTGGTCATCTGGAAGACCGCGACGACCTACCACTGCGCCACCGAGGTCGAGCCGGGCGTCTCGCGAACGGTGCACCGCATCAGCATCGAGTCCGATGACTGGCGGGCGGAACGGCAGGGAGGCGGAAAGCAGAGGGGTGAAACAGCGGGGCAGGGTGAAACAGCGGGGCGGGGCGAAGCAGCGGGGCGGGAGGCGGAGAGAGGCGGAACGGCTGGAGGGGCGGCGAGAAGGGGCGGAAAGCAGAGGGGAAAGCAGCGGGGCGGAAGGCGGTAGAGAGGCGAAACGGCGAGGGGGCGGTGAGGAGGGGCGGCCGTTGGAGGTCGCCTCGCTCGTTCGGTCGTCGCCTGGCCCGGTGACGAGCACATCGATCCCGGAGGTCATCGGCCCCGTCCAGCGGAGCCCATGAGTGGAACGGAATGATTTGTTCTGCTATTCTGGAACAGAGCATTCCGCTTCGCGTGGGATCCGGGTCACCCCGCATCCCGCCGGCACCAGAGAGGCATCGCCGTGACCGAGATCAAGCCCTTCCGCATCGACATCTCCGACGCCGACCTGCAGGATCTGCGCGACCGGCTCGGCCGTACCCGCTGGAGCGGTGAGATCCCCGGCGCGGGCTGGAGCAGGGGCGTGCCGGTCGACTACCTGAAGGGCCTGGCCGACCACTGGGCCAACGGATACGACTGGCGCGGGGCGGAGAAGAGGCTGAACGGGTTCCCGCAGTTCACCACCGAGATCGACGGGCAGAACATCCACTTCGTGCACGTCCGCTCCGCCAAGGCCGACGCCACACCGCTGCTGCTCCTGCACGACTGGCCCGGATCGTTCACGCAGTTCACCGAGGTGATCGAACCGCTGTCCCAGGACTTCCATGTGATCGTCACCTCGACGCCCGGGGTCGGCTTCTCCGGACCGCTCAGCGGCCCCGGCTGGAACACCGGCCGCATCGCGGGCGCGTTCGTCGAGCTGATGGCCCGCCTCGGGTACGACCGCTACGGCGTCCAGGGCGGCGGCGGGGGCGCCTGGATCGCGACGGAGATGAGCCGCCAGGCGCCCGAGCACGTCGTCGGCGTCCACCTCAACGGCCTGGTCACCTTCCCCTCCGACGACCCGGCCGATTTTGCGGACCTGACCGAGGGCGAGCAGGAGCGCCTGGCCAGGCTGCAGAACTTCCGCGACGACATGATGGGCTTCAACGTCATCCAGTCGACCCGCCCGCAGACCCTCGCCTACGGCCTGCACGACTCGCCGGTCGGGCAGCTGGCCTGGATCACGGAGAAGTTCAAGGAGTGGACCGACGCGGCCGCCGACCTGCCCGAGGACGCCGTCGGTCGCGACCACCTGCTCACCAACGTCAGCGTCTACTGGTTCACCGGTACGGCGGGCTCCTCGGCCAACCTCTACTACGAGATGGCCCACGACCCCGCGGCCTGGGCTCCCAAGGAGCGCGGCACGGTTCCCGTCGCCGTGGCCGTCGCGCTGAGCACCGACGTCGCCATCCGCCGCTTCGCCGAGCGCGACCTCAACGTCACCCGATGGACGGAGTTCGAGCGCGGCGGCAACTTCCTGTCCCTTGAGCAGCCCGCTCTCCTCGTCGAGGACATCCGCGAGTTCTTCCACACCCTCCCCTGAGGGTTCCGGGGATCGCTGAGGGCACCGCGGAGACCCCTCCCGGTCTTCGCGCTCCGCCCGCCGTACACACGAGAACGGCTTCGCCGGACATACCGGCGAAGCCGTTCGTTCTTCGGGATCTGGCCCGGTGATCGCTTGTCTTCACGGTGTGGGGTGTTTTCGGGGCGCCGGTACGGCGGGTAGTGGAGCGTGCCTGGTCGGCGCGGGTGCGCGGCCCGGTGGACGTTCCCGGTCACGCGTTAGAAAGCGGGGCTGTCGCCGTACCGGGCAGGCGGCCCGGGGAGGTGGGGTGCGGCGGCGGACACGCCGTGCCCCGGGCCGACGCCCGGGCCGGGAGCGGCCGTCGCGGTCGCGGTGACCCGGCCGTGCAGGACGAGGGCCCAGGTGAGGACGGCGAAGGCGGCGATGTTCGCGACCGCCCTGACGATGTTCCAGGTCACCCACCGGGACTCGAAGGCCTGGCGCACGGCGGCCAGGTCCGTGACGCTGCCGAGGTGACCCGCCTTGGCGAGCTGGTCGTTGAGGGGCACGTTGACGGCGCTGGTGACGACGAACATCACCGCGTACAGGACGAACCCGGCGATGATCCATGGCAGGACCTCCTGGCCGGAGCGCAGGTGCAGCACCAGGGCCACGATGGTGAACAGCAGCCCTCCCAGGAAGCAGAACATGAACCAGCCGTTGATGATGGCCACGTTGATCTTCTGCATCGCCTCGACGAAGGTACGGTCGTGCGAGCGCCCGAGGCCGGGCATCACCGCGTAGGCGAAGGCGGCGAACAACCCGGCCATGAGGCCGGTGGTGACGGTCGCGGCGAGCAGGGAGACCGTCTGCAGGATCTTGATCATGGTGCGTTATCCCTGGTTCCAGATGCCGGTCGCGGCGGTTTCACGGGCGTAGTCGGCGAAGTCACGGGGCTGACGCCCCAAGACGCGCTGTACGCCGTCGCCCAGGTGGGCGTTGCGGCCGTCCAGCACGGTGGTGAACAGGTAGGTCAGCAAGTCGACGACCTCGACGGGGACCTGCTCCGCGAGCAGCGCGGACGCGTACTCCTCTGCGGAGACCTGGACGAAGCCGATGTCCCGCCCGGACGCCTCGGCGATGGCGGCGACCGCGTCGGCGAAGGTCAGCAGCCTCGGACCGGTCAGCTCGTAGACCTCGCCCACGTGCCTGTCGTCGGTGAGCGCCGCCGCCGCGACGTCGGCGATGTCGTCGGCGTCGACGAACGGCTCGGGCACCTGTCCCGCGGGCAGTACCACCTGACCGGCCAGCACCGGGTCCAGCAGGTAGCTTTCGCTGAAGTTCTGG
Organism: Streptosporangium sp. NPDC051023; assembly: GCF_040689595.1. Taxonomy (NCBI): domain Bacteria; kingdom Bacillati; phylum Actinomycetota; class Actinomycetes; order Streptosporangiales; family Streptosporangiaceae; genus Streptosporangium; species Streptosporangium sp. NPDC051023. Next base: position 45,209 of record NZ_JBFBCE010000047.1, read on the forward strand.
TTGAACCAGCTGCAGCGCAGGATCGTCCAGTCGGCCCCCGAAGCCCGCAATGCCTCCTCGGCGGCCCCGGCCTCCTCCTCACCCCGGCCGGACAGCAGCACCAGCCGCCGTGCCCCACCGGCGACCGCCAGCTCTGCGAGGGAGCCGATCGCCTCCGGCGCGCCGGGCACCGCCAGGTCCGGGTAGTACGACATGTACACCGCCCTCACCCCCTGGAGCGCAGGCTGCCACGTGGCCGGATCCTCCCAGTCGAAGGGCACCCCGCCGGAGCGGGAGCCGATCCGCACCGGCAGGTCCCGCCCCGTCAGCCGCCGCACGACACGACTGCCGGTCTTGCCCGTACCCCCCAGAACCAGCGTCGGCGCGTGATCGCCCATGTTCTTCTCCCCGTTCCTCATGAATGGCCTTGGTCTTCCGGGGTTTTCGGTCCTCCGGAAGGCCCCCGCCGGGCCGATGGCCCTTGGCCTGACTCCTCAAGGATCGTCCGAGCCGAAACCGGGAACAACGGCTGATCACGCAACGTTCGTTAACACTGAGGTTCACAAACGGGGGTTAACGGTGGAGCGCCGCGATATAGAGATCTTCCTGGAGCTCGGCCGGGAGTTGCATTTCGGACGCGCCGCCGAAAACCTACACGTGTCCACGGCCAGGGTCAGTCAGACGATCAAGGCGCTGGAACGCCGCTTCGGCGTCCCGCTGTTCGAGCGGACCAGTCGCAGGGTGGCGCTGACCCCGATCGGCCGCCGCCTCCACGACGACCTGAGCCCCGCCTACCAGCAGATCCTCGACGGCATCGAACGGGCGATCACCGCGGGACGCGGTGTCGACGGCGTACTGAGGGTCGGATTCATCGGCACAGCTGTCAGCCGGTTCCTCTACGAGGCGGCCGACGCCTTCCGCACCCTCCACCCCACCTGCCAGGTCCAGATCAGGGAGAGCCCGTACAGCGGCGGCACCGCGCCGCTCACCAGCGACGAGATCGACGTCCTGCTCGCCGTGGTGTCGCCGTACGCCGACCCCGATCTCGCCGTGAGCCCGGTCCTGTTCCGCGAGAACCCCATGCTCGCCGTCTCGGCCCGGCACCCCTTTGGCCGCCGAGCCTCGGTCTCGCTCGACGACCTCGCCCGAGAGAGGGTCCTGCGCCCACGCCTGATCCCCGACCACCTCGACGAGGCCCTGGTTCCCCGCCACACCCCGAACGGCAGTCCCGTCGAACGCGGCCCCGTCTTCGACACCATCCAGGAGATGCTCGCACTCGTCGGCGTCGGCAGAGGTGTCTTCCCGGTCCCCACCCACGCCGTCCAGTACGACGCGCGCCCTGACGTCACCTACGTCCCCCTCCTCGACGGCCCGCCCTTCGAGTGGCGGCTCATCTGGCGGGCCACGGCGGAGACCAACCGCGTCCGCGCCTTCGTCCAGGCCGCATGCGACTACGCCACAACCACCCAGAACCTCCTGACCGGCCCCGGCCCCGGCCACTAGGACCTACGCCGAAGCCCGGCGCCCCCTGAACGCCCTGGGCCGCGAATCCCCGCCCTCTCGGAGCTCCTGGGGACTCGCGCGGCGAGGCCCTGAGCGTATGTTGGGCTCTCTTCTGTGCCGTTCGGGGCGGAGTTCAGAGGCCTGCGCGGTTGGTGTGCTGGAGGATCGCGGAGGCGATGAGGGGAAGCGCCAGCGTGGGCATGGTGTGGCCCATCCCCTCGATGGGCACCAGGACGCTGCCGGGGATCGCCGCGGCGAGTGCCCTGCCCTGCTCGAAGGGCGCCATGGGATCCTCCGTGCCATGGATCACCAGGGTGGGGGCGGTGATCGAGCCGACGAGCTCGGAACGGTCACGTGAGGCCGTCACCGCGAGGATGTGATTGCGCATGGTGTGCGTCGTGTCTCCGGCTCGGGCGGACTCCCGCGCGATTATCCGGCGTGTCGCCGTCTCGTCGAACGGGGTGAGGGAGCCGGTCAGGATGCGAGCGAGGTCGACTCTGGCCTGGATGTGCTGTTCCTCCGTGATGGGCGGGTCGGCGGCCTGCCGGGCGTCCCACTCGAGAAGTCGCGGATCCCGTTCGGAGCCGCGGATGGTGCTTGTCTCGGGGTCGATGGCGGCCACTATGGACATGACAGCCGTCAGAGTGCGCACCCGCCCAGGATGTTCCAGGGCGATCTCCTGCGCGATCATGCCGCCCATCGAGGCCCCGACCACGTGCGCGGTCTCGATGCCCAGCCCGTCGAGCAGGCCGACCGCGTCATCGGCCAGGTCGGTCAGCGTGTACGGCCGCGCCTCGTAGTCGACACGCTCGGACAGGCCGGTGTCCCGGTTGTCGTAGCGAACGACGTAGTGCCCTTCGCCTCGAAGCATCTCGCACAGGTCCTCCGGCCAGGCGGTTCCCTGAGCGCCGAGACCCATCACCAGCAAAATCGCCGGGTCGGCCGGATTTCCCCTGGTCTCGCACCACAGCCGAACGCCATTGCTCTCGATCCATTGTTCCACCGCGCACCTCATCTTCATGGGCATGCTGCCGCGCACGGCACTCACGCACGCCGATCATGAAAAAAGTATAGCTCCGTTAACTTTTTGCCGGAAGCGGTGCGGAAGGAGCGGGTGCTCGCATCACCGCGAGCATCTGAGCTCTCAGATGCTCGCGGACGACCGCGGTCTCTCCCCCGAGGCGGGCGGCGACCACCGGGGTGACCATTCCGATGACAGACGTGACCGCGATCTGGGCGCCCAGGGCGGACAGATCAGGCCGCACCTCGACGAGCAGGGCGCCCCACTCTTCGCGCAAAGTCCGCATCTGGTGATGGAGACGCCGCCGATCCTCCTCGGGCAGTCTCGACAGTTCCCCCTGCAGGATCAGCATCAACTCCTGGTTCTCCAGAGCGAAGGCCGAGAACCAGTCCACCAGCATGGCCAGCCGCTCCCACGGCTCCCGCTCCCGGGCCTCCAGCACGACACGGCTGCCTTCTTGCAATCGTTCCATCGACAACTCGATCAGAGCGAGGAGAATGCCCTGCTTGCCCGCGAAGTGCCGATAGACCGCAGGCCCACTCACACCGGCAGCGGCGCCGATGTCGTCGATCCCGGTGAGGTCATAGCCGCGCTCGACGAACAGGCGGGCGGCCTGCAGCAGAATGACCCGCTTGCGCGCCCCGTGCTTTCGTCCCTTGGCGATGAGGTCCTCCAGCTCAGCCATCACCGGCCCGTTGGATCCTGCCATCATCCGCTCCATTCCAGACGTTAACGACGCTCAACGTATCGTCATCTGCCATGTCCTCATGGGGGAGGTTGTCCCGAGTTCCCGTTTGGGCTTCCGACGGAACCGGCGCTCGGGACCTGCGTACGGTCTTTCGTCAACTGGCGACGAAGGTCCACTTCACGCTCCTTGATCAGGCGCATGGAGAGCCGTGATCTGACCATGGGTTGGGGGGCGTTGATGACAGGGGAGTGGTTGGCAGGGCCGGGTTCAGGGGGTGGGGTGGGGGTTGGTGAGCAGGGCGCGGATTTCGGCTTCCTTGTAGCGGCGGTGGCCACCGATGGTGCGCACCGAGGTGAGCTTTCCGGCCTTGGCCCATCGGTTGACGGTTTTGGGGTCCACTCGGAACAGGGCGGCGACCTCGGCGGGGGTGAGCAGAGCCTCGAAAGCGGGTCTGTCGGTGGGGGCGGTGATCTTGATGACCTTCATGGATTCTCCTGGTGGGGTTGAGCGCTCATGGTGAAGCGGGCGGCCTGGCCCGAGGTGGGGGGCGGGCCGGACTCCGGAGCTGGAGATAGGCCTCGTGCGGTTCCCGCTTCCCCGGTGTGTTCCGGGAACCGCACGAGGGGGTGCGACCCGGGCCCCTCCTCCCGGATCGCACGTTCGAGGGGTACGGCCTGCCGCAGGTGCGCGTGGTGCCGTACCGGGTGGGGTCAGGACCGAAGGAAGGTCCGGGGGATGCCCGGCAGCGGCCCGGGGGCGGGCAGAGCGGCCAGGGCGGCCTGGATCTCGGTCTGGGCGGTCAGTTTCCCCTCCAGACGTTCGGCCGAGTCCGCCCTGATCAGGAGCCTGATGCCCGCCCCGATCTCCCGTTTGTCGGGGAAGGTACGGCGGTAGGCGTTCCAGATGTCGGTCTCCGAGTTGTGGAAGATCAGCCAGCCGGGGTGCGCCTGTTGCACGGTGTCGCATCGTCGGCGTGCAACACCGGAGTCCGGGGCGGAGGTCATGCGGCCCTCCGGTAGGGGTGCTGTGGTGCGAGGGCCTGCCGCGCGGCATGCGCCAGGGAGGCAGCGCCGCCCTGTCCGGCCGGGGACGGAGCAGAGGAGGGGAGGGGCTGCCGGATGAAGATCGTCTCCTTCTCCCGCATCTGCTCCTCCAGCCCTGCGGCGGTGTCGTCCTCGACGATCACCGGTTCGGGGGTGGGCCAGGTGGCGATGGCGTAGAAGCGGCGCCGTCCCAGGCTGTAGAGGACTGCCCAAGCAGACCTGGAACGTTCCAGACATTCGGCTTCGGCGCGGGCGGGACCGTCCCACAGGCGGCGGTGGACGGTGGTGCGGGGCTGTCCGGCGCGGTGGCGGCCCGCCGTACGAGACGAACGCGACCGGATCACGAGGTCACCTGCCGGGCGATCTCCTCCTGCCGCTCCACCATGGCCCGGACCTCGGCGAAGGTGTCGGCGTCCACCGCCGGATCGGCTCCCGCGCGCATCGCCGCGATCGGGAAGGGCGTCTGGCGGATGGCCCAGAACCGCCCGGCGTCACTGATGATCAGCCGCCAACCCGGGATCGCCGGGCTCGTCGGGAGGGACCTGGCATTCTCCATGGATCGGACCTCCATCCGATCAGGGGTTCGGCTGGCGCTGACGTCCAGCCGAACCCGGCTTCTGGGGTGAGAGAGCAGAACACGCGGTTCGCCATCCGGTACGGACGGCCGGAGCCTGGGAACGGTGGCCCGGACCGGGCCGGGGCCACGAGGGATGGGCGGCCGGTCGCGCGCGGGACGAGAGCCGCCAGGCCGGGGCGGTCTGGCGGAGCGAGGGTGCGGACGGGGGGAGGGATGCCGTGTCCGTCTGGGCAGCGGCGGCCGTACCGGCGGCGTGGCCGGGACCGGCGCATCCGAGGCGGCCGGGGACACCTGCGCAACCGGGGGCGTCTGTACGGCCGACGCCTGTACTGCGGCAGGCCGCTCGGGACGGCGCTGGGCGGGCACCAGGGGGATCACATCGACCGGAGCCACCTCACCGGGCGCCTCGACCCGAGGAAGAGTGCACGTCCCGGCGCGCCGCCGTTCCCGAAGCCGGGCCGCCATCAGCGTGCCATCCGGCTGGACGTAGTCGTGATCGGCACGTCGGCCGGGGCAACCGTGCGCGTAGGGAGCGTGTCCACACAGCGCACACCCCATGGGCATCGGTACGGCATCGACAAAGCAGCGACAGGCGCCTCTGGGCGTCGTGGTCCGGTCGAGGACCGGAGCACTAGGGTTGGTCATGGTTCAGGAGTGCCTTCCTGATCAAGGGTTTGCCCGGACGTGCGGAGCGCCAGGCGAATCCGTTTTCAAGGTGGTCTGCCTGCAGTTCGGACGTTGACCGTGTCGACTCCTCCAGGCACCCAGTTCTTCTGGAGGGCAATTGTCTTGGGACTATATTGGGTCGACGTTGGTCCTCTGTCAATTGTCCCAAGACAATTTTCGACGAAAGGGGGAGGCGTGTGATGGCCGTGCACTCGCGCTATCTGGACCTTGCTGCTCAAATCCGGACACGGATCGAGGCGGGCGAGTGGAAGCCCGGAGCTAAACTCCCGCGCCTGGATGACTTCGCGGCGCAGTACGGTGCGAACAGAGACACGATCGGCCGGGCGATCGGCGTGCTGGAGTCAGAGGGGTTCGTCTGGGCGGTGCAGGGGCGGGGGATCATCGTCCGGCACGGCATGATGCGGCTGCGCAGACCACGCGGGAACCTGGTGAAGCGGAACGTCGCCACCGACGCTCCTGGCTATTCGTTCCCGTCAGCCTCCGGGCAGGAGGTTTGGAGACACCACGTTCCGCCGACCACGTCCCCAGACCCTCTGACCGACCCGCGAATCGCGAAATTGCTGGGAGTACCTGTCGGCACAGAAGTAATGCGCCGGTTCAGAGTCACCGGGCCGGAGTCGGAGCCCCCGTTCCAGATCGCCATCTCATGGATTCACCCGCGCGGCGTCGCCGACGCCCCCGAGGTCGTCACCCAGGCGGCAGGACCAGGAGACTGGCTCTACCGGCTGGAGAGAGCCGGGCACTGGCCCATCACCTGGATGGAGTTCCACAGGGCACGGATGCCGACCAAAGGCGAGGCTGCTCTGCTGGAGATCCCCATCAGCCTGCCCGTACTGGAGATCGTGCGGCAGGGCGTCTCGGGACGTGACGACCAGCCCATCGAGGTGACCGAGTACATCGTGGCCAGTGATCGCGTCGAGACCGTACACGTCCTGCACCGCGACGAATCCGCGCAAGCCCCTTGGCCCGACGACACCGAGACGGGCGTGTGAGTGGCCATGACTCTCACCATCGAGGTCGCCGCTTGCACCCACATCGGTCTCGTCCGCCGACGCAACGAGGACGCCGTTTACGCTGGCCGATTCCTGTTCGCCGTCGCCGACGGTCTCGGCGGCCATACCGCCGGTGACGTCGCCAGCACCGTCGTGATCGAAACTCTGCGGGCCCATGACCGCCAGGTCGATCCGGCGGGCCTGCCCGCTGTCCTGGGACAGGCGGTCCACTCCGCCAACCAGGCCCTGCGCCGCAGGATCGAAACCGAACCCGAACTGGCGGGCATGGGCACCACGCTGGTGGCGATGCTGTGGTCCGGGACGACGGCGGTTCTGGCGAACGTGGGTGACTCCCGTGCCTACCTGCTGCGTGATGTCGACTCCAACACCAGCGGGGCCTCGGAGATCGTCCAGATCACCGAGGACCACACCTACGGGAACCTGGTGGCCGACGCCAACAGCATGCCGAACCTTCCCGGACGCATCTCCCGTTTCCTCGACGGCCGCCCCGATGGCCGCTCTCCCGACCTCACCGTCCGGGCACTCCACCCCGGCAACCGGTTCCTGCTGTGCTCGGACGGGCTGAGCTCTGCGGTGCCCAATGAGCTCATCCGGGACGTTCTGTGTTCGTCGGGCGATCAAGAAGAAATCGCCGATCGCCTCATCACGTTGGCTATCGACCACGGGGGCCCTGACAACATCAGCGTGATCGTCATCGACGTGCGGAGCGCTCGCTGATCGCTCCGGTACGTGCCGCCTGCCAGCCCAGAAGCGAAAGCTCAGTGCAGTAGGTAACGGGTGAGGACAACGTCGCCGATCTGGCGGGTCTCGGCGAGAGTCATGCGGTTCTTGTGGGTGTGTGGGAAGGCCCCGGGGCCGACGAATCTCGGGGCTGCCGGGTCGCCGACGAAGAACGGAGCGATGACGAGCTGGATCTCGTCGACCAGGTCGGCGGTGAGAAATTGGGTGTGGATGGTGCCGCCGCCCTCGACCATGAGGCGTTCGACGCCGCGCCGGGCGAGGTCGGTCAGGACGAGGCGAAGGTCGAGGGGCTCTCCGGCGTCGACGACGGTTGCGGCGTCGGCCAGGCGATCGCGGCTCTTGTCCAGGGCGGGGGTGGCACAGTAGACGATCTTCTGGGTGTCTCCGGCGGTGAAGAACTGGGCTGTCGGATCAAGATCGCCCTGGGCGGTGAGGGTGACTTTGATAGGACTCTCGGAAAGCGCCTTTTCGACACGGGCGGCGCGACGTTCCCGCGAGCGGACGAGCAGGCGGGGGTTGTCGGCGCGAATGGTGTTGGCGCCGACGAGGATGGCGTCGACTCCGGCGCGTTCGGCGTCGACCCGGTCGAAGTCCTCGTCGTTGGAGAGGATGAGCCGTTCGTCGCTAGTGTCGTCGATGTAGCCGTCGATGCTGGTGGCGCAGGAGAGCAGGACGTAGGGGCGATCAGTCATTTTCGGCTCCAGGGGCCAGTAGTCGTCCGACGAAATGGGCGAAGGCATCCACGAGGCGTGCGTGTTCATACATACCTGTGAAGGTGTCCAGGGCGGTGAAGTCCTCCTGACACATCCAGGATCGGAGATGCGGTTCGGTACAGGCGCGCTCGTAGAAGCGGCGGGCGGTGCCGCCGCTGGTGGGCAGCGCGACGACCTTCTTTGACATGGCGAGGGCGAGATCTATTTCAATCTGGGTGCCAGGACCCCCGCCGACGACGATGACGACATCCACGTCACGGACGACGTTGCGGTGGCCAAATAGGCCTACGGCTTGGGATATGTGCGGCGGGGCGTAATGATCGGCGAGATAGGTCATGACTTCCATCCCCACGCCGACCGGGCCGTGGCTGACCTGGTACTGGCCGGACATGACGCACCGGGCGAGCGCGCAAACCGCCGCGTCGATGACCGTGCTGTCGGTGTCATGAGTACGGCTGCCGCAAATCGCGATCAGGCCGGTTGGCTGGGGATCCGCTGAGGTAGGGAGGGGAGGCGGGCATCGCGAGCCGGAAAGCGGAGGTTCGGTCGGGGCGAGGCCGAGAAGCATGCGGCCCTCGTCGGTGATCTGGAGGCCATCGGCGATGCGCGTGAGTACTTCTATGTCGGATACTCGGCCGGTGCGAGTACCGCGGACCCAGTTGGAGATGTCGGAGCGGTCGTGCTGGGTGAGGACGGCGAGACGGGTCTGTGTGCATTCCGGGAACGTGGCGGAGATAACACGGAAGATCACCCCCACATCCCTGTGTCTCAGCGCCGCGCGCACGTCGTCCCTCCGCCAGAACGCAGCAGGTACCGATCCTGGATCGAAGACTTTTCGCCTGGCCACAAGTCGCCCTTACCGCTGATCGTCCTGGAGGCTACTCGCCCGGCAGGGATATGCGAAGGCCGAGCGTTGGGAGGGGTTCGTGGAACCGTTCCACGTTTATCGCACGTGGTACACGTCACTGTCCTGAACTTTCCGAGGTCCCCACACTGACGTCGTCGCAGTGCGCGGATCGGCCGTGCACCGAGGTTTGGAAGGAGCCGCGTGAAAGTCCAGAACACCGTCAAGATCAGCGTCGAGCTGCCGGAGGCGTTCGACGAGCGCTGGAACCGCATCCCGGGTGTCACCGTCAACGGCCGTCGGGTGACCATCACTCCCGAGCAGTACTTCTTCAAGTTCACCAACCACTCGTGGCTCGTGATTCCCTGGGCGCAGGTGGAACGGGACATGCTCGGCGTGACCGAGACCGACGACAAGGCGCTGGAGCAGATCGCGCTGGAGTACATCCAGGCCCACGCCACTTCTACTCGTGACGCCGCCACGGTCCTGGCGATCGGGTACGAGGTGTACCGGTATATCTTCCGAGAGGAGCATCTAGCTGACCTGGGCATACCCCAGATCACCGCCGAACACCTGACGATGCTACGGCAGGTCGGCACCTTCATGGCTCTGAACAAGGTCGAACTCACTGGAGAGATCTCCAACATCGGCCCGGCCTGGTTCTTCAACTCCACCACCCGCGCTGTTTTCGACCTCACCGACGTCCAGGGCGACATGCTGGATGAGGTCTACCACGGCGGCTGGTTCAACGAGCCCCGGCGGCTGGAGCTCGTCCGTGCGCACACCGCCCTCGGCGGGCGTCTGGTACACGGCTGCCAGTCGGTGCCCTCGCAGACCGGTGGCGCGGTCGTTCCGTACGGCGCTCCGCTCCAGACGTTCCGCGAGGAACTCGCCAGGATGAAAGACACCTGGATCGCCGCCGTCGAGGCGTGCCGAGTCGCACCGTAGGAGGAACCGTTCATGGACATCACCGAGGTCAACGCCGTGCTGAGTCAGCTCATGGACGAGTACGGCGCATTACCGACCGCCCGTGAGGAGATCCGTGTCTGGAACCGCTCCGGCGTGGAACGTCTTCACCTCGGTGACGGGACCTCGGTGGTGTTCAAGTACGCCGAAGGCCCTTTCGCCAACGAACACATCGCGCTTGGCATCGCTCAGAACGCCGGTCTACCCGTCCCGGAACGACTCGCGATCGTCCGAACCCCCAACTTGCTTGGGATGCTGCTGGCAGACCTCGGCCCAGCCGTCCGGGATGCCACTGACAGCGAAGGGGCGGCCCTCGCCGTCGCGGTGCATCAGGTCACTGACACCGGCGGGCTTCCCACCCTCGACAGTTCGCAGTTAGCCCTGATGCCAGAACGCATGATCAACCAGTTCGGACTACTCGGTGTCGACGGCACGGCCCTGGAAGCCGCCCACGCTCTCGACAAGATCGCAGATAGTCGCATCGATGGAGCTGAGCTGGAGCCCTTCGGGTTCTGCCACTCCGAATGGCACCCTACTTCCGTCCACGTCGGTCAAGGTGGCACTCACTTGCTCGATTTCGCCCGAGCGTTCCGTGGACCGGGGCTGCTCGACCTGGCCTCCTGGTACGGCACCGTCACTACACCCGACCCGGACCTTCTGACCGGCTACATCGAGACCTACATCGCCGCAGGTGGTCCGAACGACGCAGGACGAGACCGCGGAGGCCTACCAGCAGCCCTCTGGGCGCTCGGCTGGCACCGTGTCTGGGCAGCGGACTGGTTCACCCACCAGATGACCATCGGGTGGGCCTGCGGAGTGGAGAAGACATGGACTACCGCGATCAGCCGCCACCTCACCGAGGCCGTGAAGCTGCTCAACGGATAAACGAGATTCGCGACCGTTTCGAATGGACTCGAGCCCCGGGTATAGGGCCGTCCCTCTCGATCCTGGGTGATCTTCGAGATAAACACGTCATAGAAGTCGGTTGTGGCGGCGGTCATAACCTCGCCCACCTCGTTGCCTTCCACGGTGCCTGTGGGGTCGGCATCGATCATGACTCCGCCAAGATCGAACGAGCGTGCCGAACCTACGGCATGGTCGCGAACCTGGCCTTCGTCGAAGCCGAGGCATCGGCCTACATGCGGGCGCAACCTCATGCATCCATCGACATCTGCCTGTCCATCTTCGGTGCGTTCTCTTTCAGCGCCCCAGCGCCTTTGACGGTCGGAGTGGCGCACGCTCTTCGATCAGGAGGTCTGCTCGCCATGACCTTCCGCAAGTCAGATACCACCGACATGGTTTTCATCCTTCAACGGAGATGAACATGTACTTGCTCTGCGACATCGACGGCGTCCACATTCCTTTCCCGGGCCCTCATGGTGAGATTCCCGCCGGTTTCCAGCGCCAGACTGTCACTCCGAGCGGTTACGAGAAACCTGTCGAGATCTGGCTCAACCCCGCAACCGGACGAGCCCTTCTTGACGCCATCGCCCATCTCACGCTGACCCCACTGTGGTGCTCCAGTTGGCGCGCCGATTCTGCCTACCTCATCGGGAACCGCCTCGGCCTGCCTACCTGGGGGCACCTTGACCTGCCTTACCTGCCCATCACCACCAGCCACCCGAACGGCTACCTGTGGAAGCGCGACACCGTCGCCGATTTCGTCAGCGACGGCCAGCCGCTCATCTGGATCGACGACGACTTCGCTCCCGTCGACCACACATGGGCGCGACAGCGAACAGAGGCAGGGGCGGAAACCCTGCTCATCCAGCCTGACCCATACGTAGGGCTGCGACCAGCCGACCTCGAAACGCTCACCCGTCGAAACCGAATCACCCCAGCTGTTCGGTCCTGATGATGTGTCTCATGCGCGTCGGGTTGGTATTGAGCAAAACGAAGGAACTCATACGGAACACCTGCCTACGCAGGGAGAACGCAGCCGGACGGTTCGTCTCCCAAAGGGTGATCGTGTCGGCGACACGTGAAAACTGACCCCCAGCCTGCGCGGGGAGAACGGGTACATCTGGGACAATTGAGGCACCAGCCTCGGAACACCCCTGCCTGCGCGGGGAGAACCCCATGGTGACGCTGGTGTCCCATGTGCCGACCGGAACACCCCCGCCTGCGGGGGGAGAACCCGGGCCGGGCTGCCCCTGCCTGCGGAGGTGGCGGAACACCCCCGCCTGCGCGGGGAGAACCGCCGCCGCCCCGGGTGAGGACCCGGTGGACGTGGAACACCCCCGCCTGCGCGGGGAGAACGTCTTCCCGTCCCCTGGCGGAGCCGTCACCAGCAACAGTCCCGGCCCTCTCACGAGCGCCGGAAGCTCCTCGACGATCGACTTCTGCAAGGCGTTGGGCTCGAATCCGAACAGCTCCGCGAAGCCCAGGTCGCGGAAGCGCGCTCGTCCCAATCCGGCTTCCCGGATCACGAAGGGAGCGTCGGCCACCGCCCGTTCCCAGTGGGTCCGCAGTGCCTCGTCGGAGGGTACCCAGTCCGGCCCCGGAATCCGGGGAGAGATGAACGACTCCTGGCTCACCAGCCAGTCCGCGACGATCACGATCCCGATGACGACGACCGCCGTCCAGGCGGGTAGCCGCTCCGCCAGTGCTTCGTCAGCCCCCGTGAGCTTTCGCAGTGCGGTTGCATGAGCCTGGCGCTGTTCTTCCCACACCCCCTCGCCGAGTCCGTCGCGAGCCGCATGGGGGGCGCGCAACTCCGCTCGGTCCATCGCCTGGCAGAAACGCCCGTGATGACCGCCCAGCATCTGCGCGATCTGATGCCCCACGTCTCGGCGCGCTCCGGCGTCCCGCGGATAGCCCAGATTCCGAAGGATCTCCACCAGCACCCAGTGCGTCACCTCGTGATGCCCCAGCCCCTGGACCGGGGAGTCCGCGCCATATCGAGACGGCTCGGTGATCAGAGCCTGATACAGCTCCTCCACTTTCACCTGGAACGAAGGAGACACCTTTCCCAAATCATGGAGACCGGCCCAAAAGCAGATATATCTCCTAAAACCTCTTATTTGTGTTGAGGGGATTCCTTCACTCCATATATCCCAGAGGGCGCCCGCGATGGCCGCCGTATCGATCAGGTGGCAGATCACCGGATAGGGCGCGGGAAGCCCTTTGTGTTTCCCCCACAGTCGATGATCGATGACCGTGTCCGGCGGTTCGTGATCCTCGTGCATGAATCCCTCTCGCGCTCGTCTCCGCCCGCCACCGAACCACATGCCACCGACAAAATGCGCCGACCTCCCCGGGGTGATCGACTGGGCTCGTTGCGCCGTCACAACACGGGTCATTGCTCTTGATCAGGAAGGACGAAAGCCCCTGAAAGATGTCCGTGGCCAGGTAAAAGTGTTTCTGGCGCAGCTCGTGTGATGTTGTGACGCTTCGTGATATCAGCAGGGGCTGTAAAGGGTGATCCTGCGGAGAAGGTCGAGTTTCGTGCATCCATAGCGGCTGCGTTTGAGTGTTTTGATGCGTGTCACGTTGCCTTCGACGGTGCCGGAGGAATGTGGGAGGGACAGTCCGTTGGTGACGGCGTCCAGGTCGTGGCGGAGTTCGGTGTACAGCGTGGCGGCGTTGGTCATGCCGTCGGCCTGGATCCGTTGGCGCAGGTAGAGCGGGAACTCGGTGAATGCGCGGCTGCGGGGGCCGGGGGTGAGCTGTTCGGGGGTAACCGTGTCGCGGTACCTGCGCACGGTCTTGCGGTCCAGGTCCAGGTGCTGGGAGATCGCGGTGAGGTCAGGCCGCAGGCGAGAGGGCGTGGACGGCGGCGTGCCGTTCACGGCGGCGACGAGGACGTCCCTGGAGAGACGGACCACATCTCCGTGCCGTTCGGCGACATTATCGTCACCTTACCAATCGCAGTGGAGTGACTACTCTCTGTTGCTGGCGGCTGTGTGGACAGCCCACCGACAGAAGGGATCCCCATGCGAAAGACGAGCAGACTCCTCGCCTCGGCACTGCTGGTGGCCGGCGTGCTCGCCGGCACCACCGGCGCGGCGAACGCCAATGCGACCGACCTCAACACCCAGCGCAACCTGGACCTGTGGTCCGAGCACCATCAGAGGGGCGGCTCCCTGTCGGTGCCGGTGCCGGAAGAAGAGGCGTGCGTGCCGCTGGACACGCCGTTCAATGCCCTGTCCGCCCGTAACCACTCCGGCCGGTTCGCCGCCGAGCTGTACACCAGCGCCGACTGCAGCGGAAATTTCGAGGAAACCGTGAGAAGGCACTCCAGGGCGAGCTTCCGGCACCCCGTTGAGGTGGCATCGGTCCAGTTCGTGGAGCCCTGACCGCCGGCCACCCACCCGGTAACCGGTCACGTCCTGCTCGAGATCGCCTCCCGGTGACGTCGCAGGACGACCGCACGTTCAAGCCCCCGGAAGTCACCCGGCCTTCGGGGCTTGAACGCCGGATCCATGATCGGCGGCAGCTGCTACGGTCGCGCTTATGCGAAGCGGTTATCTTGCGTGGGGCGATGCGGTGGACCTGTTCGAGCGGCGCGGGCTGCCGAAGGGGACATACAGGAACCTGTACGAGGAGGAGTACATCCTGGTGCCCGGTCCCGCCTCGCTGACCGGCGAGCTCCCCCTCGACGAGCACGAGCGGACCCCCTGGTCGGAGGGCACGCCCGACATGGCCACCGGATACGTCGTGGACGGCGACCTGACCGTCGACGGCAACATCACCGACGTGGACGACGGCGCCGCCGCGCTGATCGTTCTGGGAAACCTGCGGGCGAAGAACATCTACCTGGCGGGTGACGCGAAACTGGTCGTGTTCGGTCATGTGACGGCGGAGACCTTCGTCGGCGACATGACCGAAAAGCTGGTGATGATCCACGGCGATCTGCGCACCACCGTGTCGATCTTCTGGAACGAGTTCTGCCCCGACCTGGTCACCGGCACCCTCTACGGCAGAACCCTCGCCCCCGCCTACCTCGACCTGCCCACCGCCGACATCGGCGGCCGCGTCGACCCGGCGCTCGACGCCCCGCTCGGCAGCCTCCTGGTCCCCGAGCTGCTGATCACCGGCGCCCCCGGCCCCGACGACCTCCCCGAGATCGGCGTCCGCGGAGCCGCCCTCCGCGAACACCTCCTCACCGGCCTCCCTCTCACCGCAACCCCCTGATCCACCGGTCGTCCACCCCGTCCGCGCCACCCCGCCCACCCCGCCCGTGCCGCCCTGCCCCGCGCTGGCCGTGACAGCCCTGGCCAAGGTCGGCGCTCACGGCTCGCCGGTCGGCTCCGGGTGAACCCCTCGCCGTCGTCCTGGAGACACGTCGAACTTCAGCTGGGCGGCCCACTTGGAGTCGAACAGCCAGTAGTCGAAGTCAGGTAGACCCCGCGCCTGCGCCCGGTTCAGGTAGCGGATGTCCTCGCCGGCCTGAATGGCGTGCTCCGCACACCACAGGCCGAAGCGGGAGTAGTCCGACAGTGGAACGGACACGACCCGCACCCGGTGGACGAACTTCCCCTTGGCCGCGTGTTCGGCCATGAGGTCGAGTCAGGGCCGGTTCCACGCCAGGCCGTCGGGCTCGTCGGCGAGGAACTTGCGGATCGGCTCATGCTCGCCCGGAGAGTTGTAGCGCTCCCGCTGCTCCAGCCGGAACGCTGTGTGTTCGAACGACCTGAACAGCTCACCGAACGTGTGGCCGGAAACCAGGGGCAACGCTTCTCCCCGGCGTTTTCGTCGGCCGCCGCAGTTGTGGAAGTGTCATGGGCGGCGGGTTTCTGGTAGAAGCTCAGCGGCTCCAGAGGGATCTCAACGCCGGCTTCACCGGAAGGCACCTCCCTCAGATCTGCGAGCGCTTGAGGGTCGGTGATGCGGTAGCCGCGCACCACGAGACTGCCCCGGTTTGTTGCGTACAGCGTGGGTGAGCCGCCGTTCTGCGAGGTCGAACCGAGGAACGTAACCCGCATGCCTGACTCCCGTGGAGAAGAGTTCGAGAACATTCACCACGAGGGGACTACGACTCGACGTGGCCGCCAACCTTCCAGAAGCGATCGCTCTAGGGTGTCGTACGGCGGGTGCCGCGGTTCGCACCTTCCTGAAAGCCTTCGCCGCGGAGCCTGCCGCGGCCACATAGGCCTCATGAGAGGCGCGGCAGGCCGGACCGGCCATTACGCGTGTTGTGTTCTGCGGCATGCAGGGGTGCGGGTGAATCCCTCCGTCGGCACTCTCTACGGCATCCTGGAGAGCCTCGACGACCGACGTCTGTCGCTTACCGCTCAGCCCGTGTGCGAGAACAGGATCACGCGGAGGCCAGGGTGGTCATCGAGGTCTGGGCCGTGGTCAGTGACTTGGCCGCCATCTCCTGGAAGCGGGCCAGTTCGGGAAGCCTGTCGGCCATGGTCATCTCGGCGTGCACGAAGCACAGATTCTCCTCAGCCACCCCGAGGTTGCCGAAGTAGGTCCGCAGGTAGGGCTCCTGGAAGTCGAACGCCTCCCGGGGAGTTCCCGGGCCGTATGCGCCGCCCCGTGCGGTGACCACGACCACTCTCGTGCCACGCAGCAGGCTCTCGCCGGTCTCGTGGTCGGTGAACGCCCCGGGGAAGGTCACCCGGTCGATCCACGCCTTCAGCGCGGCGGGTATCGAGAAGTTGTACATCGGCACGCCGACCAGCACGGTGTCCGCGGCCAGCAGCTCCGTGACCAGCGGCAGGGTCAGCTCCCACTCCCGTTTCTCGTCCGCGTCCCCGACCAGCCCGGCCACCTCGCCCGGCGGGACGAGCCCCTGTCGTTCGACCCGCCTGCCGAGGACGCAGTAGGCCGGGGCCGGAAACGGCACCGGGTCCGCTGCCAGGTCCCGGTACCGGTATCCGGCCGTGCCGTACAGCTCCCGCCAGGTGTCCGCGAACAGCGCGGTCAGCCGCCTGCTGACCGAGTCGCCGGGGCGGTCGGCGCTGGAGTCCAGGTGCAGCAGGGACGTCATCGGGCAGCCTCCGCCGACTCGGGGGACAGGGACGGGAGGTCGCCGAGGCCGCTGACCGGGCGGGCAGGGCCGGGCGGGGTCCTCGGAAGGTCACGCATCGGCGCTCGCGTGTCCTCTCCACGGAGCCTCGGGTGTTCCTGCCGGGCTCGGATGTCGGTCATTCGGTTCTCTCCATGTCACATTGGTCGCGCTGTACTCGTCATAGAGATGACGAGGGGCGGCGAGCGAAGGTGACCGGTGATGGACGGGCGTGACGACGAGCTGGCGGAGCGGTTCGAGGCGCATCGGGGGCACCTGCGGGCGGTCGCCTACCGGATGCTCGGCTCGCTCGGCGAGGCGGAGGACGCCGTCCAGGAGGCCTGGCTGCGGCTCAGCCGCGTCGACGCCGGTGAGATCGAGAACCTGGCCGGATGGCTGAGGACGGTCGTCTCCCGTCTGTGCCTCGACATGCTGCGCTCGCGCGAACTACGGCGGGAGGACCCCGTCGGCCAGCAGGTGTCCGACGAGATCCCGGACGCCGGTGACGGGAGCGACCCCGAGCGGGAGGCGTTGCTGGCCGACTCGGTCGGCCGCGCGCTGCTGGTGGTGCTGGACACCCTGGTCCCCGTGGAGCGGGTCGCGTTCGTGTTGCACGACTTGTTCGCCGTGCCGTTCGACCAGATCGCCCCCATCGTGGAGCGCTCACCGGTCACCACGAAGAAGCTCGCCAGCCGGGCACGGCACAAGGTGCGGGGCATCCCCGCGCTTCCCGCCGCCGAGCTCACCCGGCACCGGCACGTCGTCGAGGCCTTCCTCGCCGCCTCACGTGGTGGCGACCTGACCGCGCTTCTCGCGGTGCTGGCTCCCGACGTGGTGCGCCGCGCCGACCCTGCCGCCCTGCCGCCGGGCGCCCTGACGGAGGCCCGCGGTGCGCGGGCGGTGGCGGAGGAGACCCTCGTCCTCGGGCGGAGGGCCCGGTTCGCGGCGGTGGCCCTTGTGAACGGAGCCGTGGGGGTTGTCGTGGCCCCGTATGGACGGTTGCTTCTCGCCCTGACCGTCATGGTCGAGGGCGACAGGATCGCGGGATATGAGGTGATCGCCGACCCCGCCCGCCTGTGCCGCCTCGACCTGGCCGTCCTCGACGCCTGACGCCTGACGCACTCGGCACTCGGTCCACGCCACCCTTGCCCATGCGGGGGCAGCGGCGGTGATGGTCTTTCGGCTGCCTGTTCGTAATTGGTTCCCTTGGCGAACCCGGAAAACATGTGGACCGAATTGTCTCCTCGCCTTTCATGTTTTTTCTATCTTTAAAGTTTCCTTTCTGTTGCAATCGAGCGGTTCCCGGGTGATTCGGCGGCGGTTATCGTAGGGAATCGATCACGCCAACGGGGCGAAATCCACCACTGATCGCGACCGAAAACTCTGGCACGACTCCCACACCGACCGAGCATCAAGCCATTTCAGCATGGGTTTGCTCGGGTGTATTCGGCGTGCGTGAAAACTGCCGGACGTCGCGGAGAGGTTAATGTCCGATGACATTGATGGGTGTGAAACGAGGTTTCTGGAAGCGGGTGCTCGCCGTCGCGCTGCCCGCCCTCATCCTGGTCGGTGTGGCGCCCGCCACGCCTGCCGCGGCCAGCGGTTCCGTAATAGTTCCGCAGGTGCACTGTGTCGGCGACGGCACCAGCGGCCACCGCGTCAAACTGATCTACGCCTACGAGTCGGGCTCCAACCGGTTCGCCGAGAAGGAGGACTTGATCCGGCAGGCCGCGTGGATCACGCAGGAGAACGTGAACGACAGCGCCCGCCGGGACGGGGCCGAGCGTTGGATCCGCTTCGAGACCACCGGCTCAACCGGTTGTGATCTGGCCATCGACTCCGTCCAGGTCCCCACAGGCTCGTCCAACGGCAACTGGACGGGGGCGTTGCAGAACCTCGGGTACACCGACACCGACCACATCTACATCGCCTACTTCGAGAAGAGCACCGGCTGTGGCGGCACGGTCGGTGACAGCCCGATCGCCAACGACGACTCCTCCGGGACCGGCAACCGCCACAACTCCTACGCCACCTGGATCACCCTGTCGCCGGGCTGCTCCACCGGGCACGAGATGACTCACGAACTCGCGCACGCTCTGGGCGGGATCCTGCCGAACGCGCCCCACTACGACGGTCCGGGCGCCCACTGCACCGACTCCAACGAGACGCTCTGCCAGGGCGGCTCGACCGTGGTCTGCTCCGACCCGCTGGCGGTCCGGCTGATGGACTGTGGCAAGGACGACTACTTCGGCGTCACCCCGGTTGGCACCTACCTGTCCACCCACTGGAACGCCGCCAACCACAGCCTCTACCTGGAGCACGGCTCCTCGGTCCCGACCATGACCACGATTCCGCCGTTGGCACCCCAGTTGTTCACCGGTGTGGACGTGCAGGGGAACGAGATCGTCTTCGTGTACGAGCCGAGCACCAAGGTCGAGGGTTCCGGCGTCACCCGTGAGGCGCAGGTGCTGCGGAACGGCACGGTCGTCGCCACGGTCCCGATTTGGCAGCACTCGGTCCGGGTGACGGGCCTGACCTCCAACACCAGCGCGACTTACACGGTCCGGGAGCGGATCACCTACGGTGGGGTCACCCGCACCTCGGCGGAGTCCGACTCGCTGATCGTCCTGACCGGGACGAGCAGCACCCCCGCGGGCGCCGTGGCGGACGGGATCACCACGATCTTCACCAACGACGTCGTCGACTCCTCCGGGCCGAACCTGGCCATGGACCTGTACTCCTTCAGCGAGGCCGAGAACGCCCCCATCGTGCAGTGGCCGCAGAACAGCGTGAAGAACCAGCAGTGGCGGCTGACCGCGGCCGGCGGCGGCGCCTACACGATCACCAGCGCGCACAGCGGGAAGTGCCTGACCCCGCTGAGCGGCAGCGGCACCGCGGGGACGGCCGTGGTCCAGGTCACCTGCAGCGGCGCCACCGCGCAGAAGTGGACGTTCCCCTCGATCTCCGGGATCACCTACCAGATCAAGGCGAGCGTCGGCACCAACCAGTGCATCCAGGCGAGCGGCGGTGGCACCGGCGGCGGCACCGCCCTGGTGCTCGGCACCTGTAACTCCTCGGCCTCCACCCAGCGCTGGACCAGCAACCGGACCGGCTGAGCCGGGCAATACCTGACAAAACTGGACAAAATCGGACGACCTCATCGCGACCGATCCGGGTGTCCGCCGATCCTGACCGCATCCTGACCGCATTCTGACCGACCCGGGCGTTCGCCGACTCTGACCGTACCGTGGCAGGTCACCCGCGCCGTCCGATCACCACCCCTGACCCCGGCGGGCTCCGGGATCCGCTCCCATCGAGCGGGACCGGCCCGCCGGGGTTTTTTCACCATCGGGCTCCGGTCCCCGAAGCGCCGCCGCGTCGGCGCTTTCCGGGTGATACACGGCTGATACATCGCTGAGCAGACCCCGATACGCGATCTCCGCGGCACGGATACACGCCTTCTCCAGAGTGTCGTGAGCACGGTGTTCCCGTCCTCTACTGGAGTTCTCCTGATGTCGAAACGATTGGTCGTCTGTGGCGTTCTGGGGTTGGCTCTGCTGGCTGGATGTGGAGAAAGCGCCACAACTTCCGCCGGAGACACCCCTGCGGACACCGGTTCCACCTCCGTGGCGGCGACCGACAAACGCCGGGAGCGGGAGAACCTGATCGCTGACTGCATGAAGCAGAAGGGGTTCACCTACGTGGCGTACGTGCGCCAGCCTCCCCAGCAGTCCGACATCCAGAAGCGCGTCACCAGCGGCGACTACGAGGCGATGAAGGAAACGCGCGCCAAGTACGGCTTCGGGGTCTTCGCCAGCTTCGTCTACGCGAAAGAGGCCGCCGAGGAGGCAAAGAAGCGTCCGGAGGAGAAGGATCCCAACGATGCCATCAAGAAGGGGCTGCCCGACAGCCAGAGGGAAATTTACGAGAAGGCCAGCACGGATTGTTTCGTCGCGGCGGTCAAGCAGGTGTACGGTCTCAAGATCAAAACCCTGCGTGACTTCTCCATGATGACGGCGGACAGCATCGAGGGGATCGACAAGGAGCTCAACGGCGATCCCAAGCTCCTGGAGCTCGCGGACGCCTTCGCCACATGCCTCACCGGCAAGCAGGAGGAGGTGACCTCGACCAAGCCGACCGACCTGAACAGTCGAGGCGGCGCTTTCTGGGCCACGCAGGTGGACAAGGTCCCGGGCAAGCGTGCCGACGGATCTCTCCCGCCCGACGTGGCCAGGCCGTACCTCACCAAGGAGATCAAGTCCGCGCTGGTCGACCTGGAGTGCGGCAAGGACTTCTACGCGGCGTACAGCCCCAAGTACGTGCAACTGGAGGACGCGGCCAGGGCCAAATTCGGATTCGTCCAGCCGTGATGCGGTCGCCTCGCCGGAAGCTGTTGATCGTCCTGGTCGGGGTGCTGGCCATCGCGGGAGCGGGCTGGGTCGTGAGTACCCGGCTGCGCTCACCGGCCGACGAGGCCGCCGCGCGCACCCCGCCCAGGCCCTCTCTGGTCACCGCCCCGGTGGAGCGGCGCAAGCTGGTCAGCGCGGTGGTGGTCGCGGGAACCCTGGAGTACGGCTCGCCGCTACCGATAACCCTCGGGGGGGTGATCGGTGGCGGTGAGACCATCCAGCGGGTCACCCGCCCTCCTCGGCCGGGCACGGTCAAGGAGGGCGGGTTGCTGCTGGAGGTGAACGGGCGGCCCGTCTTCGTCTTCACCGGCAAGGTGCCGATGCACCGCACGCTCAACCCCGGGGCCAAGGGCGACGACGTCAGGCAGCTGCAGAAGGCGCTGCGGAAACTCGGCCACCGCGCGCCGCTGACGGGCGTGTTCGACCCGTCCACCATCGCCGCGGTGACCGCGTTCTACGCGAAGAAGGGCTACGAGGCTCAGAAGCCGACGCTGGAGGTCCGGCAGCAGCTCGACACGCTGCGCAAAGCCGTACAGACCGCCAAGGAGACGTTGGTCACCGAGCAGAAGGCCCTCGACCAGGGCAACGATGTGCGGCCGCTCAAGCTCAAGGTGAGCAACGCCAGGCAGGACCTCAAGGTGGCGACGAGCGCGTTGGCGACGGCCACGTCGCAGGAGTACACCCCGGAGGACGACGCCAAGATGGAGGCCGCGGAGGCGGCGGTGCGTGCGGCGGAGGAGAGGCTGCTGGAGGCCGAGCAGGCGCTGGCCCAGGCCAGACGGGACAACGAGAGCGTCCCCGCACCCGCACCCGCACCCGCACCCTCCGCGTCCGGCACTCCGGCACCCGACACGACGCCCACCCCGAAGGTGCCGACGGACACCAGCCTGCTGGAGTTGCGGGTGCGCAACGCCCGCGCCGAGCTTGAGACGGCTCAGCGGGCGATGGACCGCCTCCAGGAGGAGGCAGGGCAGTCCCGCGAGAAGCGGCTGACCGAGCTGCGCAAGGCCGTGCGGGACGCCCGGGAGGCCCTGGTCGTCGCCGAGCAGGCGTTACGGCAGGCCAGGCAGCTTTCGCCGGTCAAGCTCAGGGTGGCCAACGCTCACCTGGACCTGGCCGCGGCCCAGGGGCTGCTGGCGGAGTTCTCCCGCACCTACGGCACCTCCGTCCCGCCGGGCGAGGTGGTCTTCCTGCCCAAGCTGCCGGTCCGCCTGCGCAAGGTCACGATCAAGGCCGGGGAGATCGCGGACAAGGCCGTCGCCACGGTGACCGGCTCCTCGTTCGTGGTCTCGGGATCGGTCGACTCCACCGAGGCGAACCTGCTGAAGGAGGGCATGAAGGCGGTCATCGAGACCGACTCCGGCAAGAGTTTCCCGGCCACCCTCACCGCGCGGGGAGACAAGGCCAAGCTCACCGTCGGCGAGGAGAAGCAGAAGAAGGAAGAGGAGGGCACGCTCAGTTCCGAACCGGTGTTGATCACTCCTGACTCGATGAAGGGGCTCAACGGGCTGTCCGGCGCCGCGGTCAAGGCGAGGGTGACCGTCGGCGCCACCAGCCAGGAGGTCCTGGTCGTCCCGGTGGCCGCGGTGATCACCGCCGCCGACGGCAGGCCGCGTGTGCAGGTGGAGGTCGCTCCCGACCAGACCAAACAGGTCGAGGTGCGTACGGGCCTGACGGCCGACGGCAACGTCGAGGTCACCGGCGACCTCAAGGAGGGTGATCGCGTGGTGGTCAACTATGCCTGAGCCGGTCATCAGCCTGGAAGGGCTGTGCAAGGAGTTCCCCACCGACCCGCCGGTGCGTGCGCTGTCGGAGGTCTTCCTGCGGGTCGAGCCAGGTGACTACCTGGCGATCGTTGGCCCGTCAGGGTCGGGCAAGTCGACCCTGCTCAACGTGCTCGGCCTGCTGGACCGGCCGACCTCGGGCAGTTACCGGCTCGACGGGATCGAGACCATCTCGATGCGCGACGGCGCCAGAACCAAGCTCCGCGGCAGCCGTATCGGCTTCGTCTTCCAGTCCTTCCACCTGCTCGCCCACCGCAGCGTGGTGGAGAACGTGCAACTGGCCGAGGTGTACGGCAAGCACCAGCGCAAAGGGCGCAGGGCCAGGGCGCTGCGGGCGTTGGAGCGGGTTGGCCTGTCCCATCGGGTGGACTTTCTCCCCGATCGCCTGTCCGGTGGTGAGCGGCAGCGTGCGGCCATCGCCAGGGCGCTGATGGGCGAGCCCGCCCTGCTGCTGTGCGACGAGCCCACCGGGAACCTGGACAGCCACAACACCGACGCCGTACTCGACCTGTTCGACGAGCTCCGCGATCAGGGGCTGACGATCGTGGTCATCACCCACGAGACAGAGGTGAGCAGCCGCGCCATGCGCCGTGTGCGGATCACCGACGGCCTCCTGGTCGAGGAGTGACGTGCATCTGCGCGACCTGC
Source organism: Streptosporangium sp. NPDC051023 (assembly GCF_040689595.1). Taxonomy (NCBI): domain Bacteria; kingdom Bacillati; phylum Actinomycetota; class Actinomycetes; order Streptosporangiales; family Streptosporangiaceae; genus Streptosporangium; species Streptosporangium sp. NPDC051023. The sequence goes on from NZ_JBFBCE010000047.1 coordinate 68,783, forward strand.
TGAACGAGGCGATGGCGGGCATGCTCGCCCGCCCGGTGCGCTCGGCGCTGACCACCCTCGGCACCGTCCTCGGCATCGCCACCCTCGTCATCACCCTGGGCGTCGCCGCCACGGCCGGCAACCAGATCGTCGGCCGTTTCGACGAGCTCACCGCAACCTCCGTCACCGTCGACGTGTTCCCGGACGATCCCCCGCTGGTCGGCTGGACCGCCGTCGACCAGGTGACCAGACTGCGCGGGGTGACCTCGGCCGCGGCCATCTCGGAGAACGAGAAGAGCGCCAACCTGAGGGTGCGCTCCAACAACCTCCTCGACCCCAGCAGGGTCACCGACCAGACGCTGACCGTGATCGCCAGCACACCCGGCCTTCCCTCCGCGCTCAAGGGCCGGATGATGCAGGGCCGCTACTTCGACGCCGGGCACCTGGCACGTGGAGACAAGGTGGTCGTGCTGGGCCAGCGGGCGGCCACGATGCTCGGCGTCACCAGGGTGGACCGGGCACCGGCCATCTTCATCGGAAACCAGGCGTACACCGTCATCGGCATTCTCGGAGAGCTCGGCCGCGAGAAGAACCTCACCAGCGCGATCATGCTGCCGCCCACGATCGGCAGGCGCTTCGGCCTGGGCGAGGTGACCAAGGTGCTGGTCAACACCAACCTCGGTGCGGCGGACCTGATCGCCAAGCAGGCACCGCTCGCGCTCAGCCCCGGAAACGAGGGCGCGCTGCAGGTGACCTCTCCGCCCAGCCCGACCAGGGCGCGCGACGGGGTGCAGAACGACGTCAACTCGCTGTTCCTGATCCTCGGCCTGGTCTCGCTGGTTGTGGGGGCCGTCGGCATCGCCAACGTCACCTTGGTGACCGTCATGGAGCGCATCACCGAGATCGGCCTGCGCCGCGCGCTCGGCGCGGCCCGCCGCCACATCGCCGCGCAGTTCCTCCTGGAGTCCACGCTGATCGGACTGACCGGCGGCGTGATCGGCGCCAGCATCGGCGTGCTGGCCATCGTCGCCGTCTCGGCCGCCCGGCAGTGGACTCCTGTCCTGGACGTACGGCTCGCCGCCGCGGCTCCCGTCGCCGGGGCCCTGGTCGGGCTGCTCGCCGGTCTCTACCCGGCATTGCGCGGCGCCCGCATGGAACCGGTCGACGCGCTGCGCTGAGGGCCCGCGGAGAGACGACCTGCTTGTTTCCCGGCACGATGACATCGCTGGAAGCCGGGTGAGCACGCACGTCGTCAACCGGCGGGTCCTGAGCGTTCTGAGTCCGGCCGCGCCGCCTCGCGGCAAGCGGCGCAGCCGCGTGTCCCGCCGACTCCCCGGACGTGGCGGTCGACCCGGCCACCATCGCCGGCATGGCGATCGCGACCGGGAGATCCACCCGCAGCTCCCCTGCCGTCCCGCGGTCGACCGCGCGGGCGGCCGCGCCCCCCGCCCCCCCGATGACCCCCGGATCCAATAACCCCACCCCACC
>NZ_JBFBCE010000048.1:0-69276 GCF_040689595.1 Streptosporangium sp. NPDC051023
AAGCGAGAAAGGCATCCGCTGGGGCGGCCGTCCACTCGCACCGGCAGCTTGAGACGCTCACCCAACCCGGTGATCGTTTCCGGTCACAGCACTAGTGGGAGGCCATGTCGACGAAGCGGCTGTAGTGACCCTGGAAGGCCACGGTGACCGTGGCGGTCGGGCCGTTACGGTGCTTGGCCACTATAAGGTCCGCCTCACCCGCCCTGGGAGACTCGCGTTCATATGCGTCTTCTCGATGGAGAAGGATGACCATGTCCGCATCCTGCTCGATGGATCCGGATTCGCGAAGGTCGCTAACCATGGGCCTTTTGTCCGTTCGCTGCTCGGGGCCACGGTTCAGCTGGGAGATCGCGATGACCGGGACCTCCAGCTCCTTGGCGAGGAGCTTGATCGCCCGGGAGATCTCGGAGACCTCGTTCTGGCGGCTCTCGGTCTTCTTCGGCGAGGACATCAGCTGCAGGTAGTCGATGATGACGAAACGCAGGTCGTTGCGCTGTTTGAGACGGCGGCACTTGGCCCGGATCTCCATCATCGACATGTTGGGCGAGTCGTCGATGAACAGCGGCGCCTCGGCCACCTCACCCATCCGCCGGGCCAGCTTGGCCCAGTCGTCGTCGGTCATCGTGCCGGAACGCATCGCGTGCAGCGCCACCCTGGCCTCGGCGGACAACAGACGCATCGTGATCTCGTTACGGGACATTTCCAGCGAGAACACCACAGTGGTCATACCGTGCTTAATCGCCGCAGACCTAGCGAAATCCAGCCCAAGCGTACTGTTGTGGGTGGGAATACATGCCTTGCTCGCGAGATACATGTGATCGGCGTTGTCGACCTGCACGCATCGCACCGGCCTCGATGGTACGGCTCGCACGTCCACGATGTATCGGACGAGAGTCGCCGGGTGCGCCTCAGTCACCTGTCGAGCGACCTTGCGGGTCAGACGGAACACCTTCTCTGCCGCAGTAAAGTTGATCATGTAGCAGGTAGGGGAATCGACCGTCCTGCCCTTAACGGCCTTTGTCCTCATGGTGGCCCGATAGCCGAGGCTCAGAACGAGTTCGAGGGCGTCTTCCGCGAGCCTCCTGTTCGTGACGGCAAGCTGGATCTGGCCATTGCGGTTCACATAACCGTCCGTGTCCAGGAGGCCGGCCAGCAGCGCTCGCCGTTGCCCTTCGGACGCTCGCAGGTAGGAGAGGGGAATGTGCTTGTCACCGAGAACTCCGAGAGCGCGCAGAACGGCCTGCACCGTGCCGTGATGGTTCCGGCACGCCTGGCACCGCCTCAGCCCACTCGACGGACCGCCGCAGTCGGAGCAGGTAGGTGCCGGAACTGGTTCTGACACAAAACGAGCTTTTCCTCCACACGATCGACCACATGTACGCACCTGGGATGTCCGAGGGATGAACGATGTTCCGCAGACAACACAGGTCCGGGACTCCTCAGGCTCCACACGGGAAAACGCCATCGAGTAAGCGAGGTTCGCAGTCGTGCGGACAACTCGCAGCCCCTCCGCTTCGAGATTGGAAACGATCTCTGGATCGGCCGTGGTGAATCGAGCCCCGGCGCTGTGACCGTCACCCAGCCAGACGCCGAGCGCGTACGGCGGCAAAGGCAGTTCTTGCTCGTCCAGGTCGAATGGGGCCGCTACGGCGACCCCATGGTTAGGTCGCCTGTCCGCCGAGGCGCATCGCAACGTGGCTGCGATCTCCTCGGTCGTCACAACGTCCGCGTGGGTGGCCGTCGTGGCGGTGTTCTTCGGCTGAAGCACTCGTGCATACAGAACTTCGAGAAGGCGTCTGCGTGAGTATGCAGGGGAGTTCCATGTGTAGCTCCGGGTCGGACCGGTGACAGGCCTCGGCACTTTACCCGTCGAGCCGATCTCTCTCTGAACGGTGTGGAGAACATTACGGAATCCCTCTCCGAGGAGAGAGACGGCTTCCCGATGCGTGATCAACCGGTCCGGCTCGGCCATGGACGACTCATGGGCGGCCCTGACTCGCTCGACGAGTTCGGCGGACCAGTGGAGGGTGCGCCTGTTCTCCGACTTCTGACGACGGCTCGCACGCGTGGTCGTCCGCCACTGGTGCTGGGCGTCGGCGACGATCACCGTTCCGTCGCTGAACTCCACCTCGTAACACGGACGCCCGTGCATCACCTCGGTCGCCGCGACGACCCGTGTCGGCTTACCGTCGGCGCCGATCAGGTGGTCGCCGGGCTCGACCTCACCCATGGTCGTCCAACCGGTCGGGGTGGGAAGCGGTGTGTCGAGAGCGAGCGCCTTGCCAATGGCAGGACGGGCAGCTACGACGATCATCTGGCCGGGGTGGAGGCCGTTGGTGAGGGCGTCGAGGTCCTGGAAGCCGGTGGGTACGCCGACCATCTGACCGCCCCGGCCGCCGATCGCCTCCAGCTCGTCGAGCGCTCCCGGCATGATGTCGGCCAGGGGGATGTAGTCCTCCGAGGTGCGGCGCTCGGTGACCTTGTAGATCTCGGCCTGGGCGCGGTCGACGAGGTCGTCGACCTCCTCGTCCTGCCCGCCGTACCCGAAGGAGACGATGCGGGTCCCGGCCTCGATGAGGCGTCTGAGGATGGCCTGCTCGCGGACGATCCTCGCGTAGTAGCCCGCGTTGGCCGCGGTTGGCACGACGGCGGTCAACGTGTGGAGGTAGGCGCCGCCGCCGACCCTGGCGACCTCGCCGCGTTTTTGCAGCTCGTCGAAGATGGTGACGGCGTCGGCCGGGTCGCCCCTGCCGTACAGGTCGGTGATGATGTCGTAGATGATCTGGTGGGCCGGCCGGTAGAAGTCGTCGGACCTGAGGATCTCGACGACGTCGGCGATGGCGTCCTTGGACAGGAGCATGCCGCCGAGGACGGACTGCTCGGCCTCGATGTTGTTCGGTGGGGTGCGCTCGAATCCTGGCTCGAAGACCGGTGGCTCCGCGATGCTCACCGTGCACCCCCTTCTTTCGAACGTATTTTCGTCATCTTAAGCTGTAACCAGCCGGTCTGACAGTCTCTCCGCTCCCCGGACCAGGTGGCAACGCGACCTGTCGACAGAGGTGTGGATAAGGTGTGCAGTTTTCCCCCAGAGGTGTGGGCACCCTGGGGACAATCCTGTGGATAACTGCTTCTCGCTGTCCACAGCACCCGACTGAGCAGGGAAAACGTCATCCACTGCCTGTGGAGAAAAGAAAGTTGAGGCGACACGCCGAGACTCTCCTCACATCGCCCCCGCCGCCCCCTTGATCCCCGTGACGAAGCTCTCTCCCGTAATGGGCAAAATGGACTTGTGCCACTTACCTCCCGTAGCGATCGTGATCATGACCGGCAGATTCTCCGTCTGGCGGTCCCCGCCTTCGGGGCACTGGTGGCCGAACCCCTGTTCCTGCTGACGGACACCGTCATCGTCAGCCATCTGCCCGCGCCCGCGCTGGGCGCGGTCGGGGTGGCGAGCACCGTGCTGGGCGTGCTGGTGGCGCTGTGCGTCTTCCTCGCGTACGGCACGACGGCCTCGGTGGCACGGCAGATCGGCGCGGGCAACACCCGGCAGGCCGTCAAGCAGGGGGTCGACGGTCTCTGGCTGGCCGCCGGGGTCGGGGTGGCGATCATCGCGGTGGTGTGGCCGCTCGCCTCCCCGCTCGTCGGCCTGATCGGCGCGGAGGGAGAGCTCGCCACGCAGGCGGTGACGTACCTGAGGATCAGCCTGGTCGGCGTCCCCGCCATGCTGCTGGTGCTGGCGGGGACCGGCGTGCTGCGGGGCATGCAGGACACCACGACCCCGCTGCTGGTCTCCGTCGGCTCCTTCGCGCTCAACGCGGTCCTCAACCTTGTCTTCGTCCTGGGCCTGGGCTGGGGCGTCGCGGGCTCGGCCTGGGGCACGGTGCTGGCCCAGTCACTGGCCGCCGCGGTCTACCTGGCGATCGTCTTCGGACGGCACAGGGCGCCGATCCGGCCCGACCTGGCGGGCATCAGGTCCGCGGGATCGGCCGGGATCGCCCTGATCATCCGTACGGCGTGCCTGCAGGTGGTGCTGGCCACCGCCGCCACCATGGCGACCCGCATGGGGCAGGAGCAGATCGAGACCCACACGATCGCCATCAGGATCTGGACGCTGCTGGCGTTCGCCCTGGACGCGATCGCCATCGCCGGGCAGGCGATCACGGGGCGCACCCTGGGCGCCGGTGACGTGACCGGGACCCGGAACGCGACCCGGAGGATGGTCGGGTGGGGAATCGGTTCGGGGGTGCTGCTCGGGCTCCTGGTCATCGCGACCAGGCCGTTCGTGCCTACCGTGTTCGACGCGAGCCCAGCAGTCGCCGGGTCGTTGCTCGACCTGCTATGGGTGATGGCAGTCCTGCAGCCGATCGCCGGGGTGGTCTTCGTTCTGGACGGGGTGCTCATCGGTGCCGGAGACCAGCGCTACCTCGCCTGGGCCGGGCTGTGGACGACTCTGGCGTACCTGCCCGCCGCGCTGGCGGCCGTCCTTCTCGGCGGCGGCCTGGTGACGTTGTGGCTGGCGCTGGGGGTGTGGATGACGGCCAGGCTGGTCGCCCTGGGGCGACGAGCACACGGCGGGGCCTGGTTGGTGATCGGTGCGTGATCTGGAGGTGTCCACTGCGTAACCAGCAGACTCTTGTACCGCGGAATCCCCTGCGGCACTGTGAACAGTCCGGTAATACGGTTGTCCCACCCGCGATGATTGGGTCACATCGTGCCCGAAGGTCACTCTTCGTCGATCGTCCGCCGTCTCCCTCCGAGTGAAGCGACAAACCGATGGACCGGCGGTGCGCGCCACGGTCTGCCCAAGGCCTACGGTCCCATGGACCTCATCGTCATGGGCGTCGGTGTCATGATCGGGGCGGGGATCTTCAGTCTCGCCGGGCGCCAGGCGGCCACCATGGCGGGCCCCGGCGTCGTTCTCTCCTTCATGATCGCCGGTATCACCAGCCTGCTCGTCGCCTTCTGCTTCGCCGAGCTGTCCTCGGCACTGCCGACCTCGGGCAGCGCCTACACCTTCACCTACGTCATCTTCGGCGAGGTCTGGGCCTGGAACGTCGGCTGGGCGCTGGTGATGGAGTTGCTGTTCGCCAGCGCGGTGGTCTCACGTGTCTGGTCACTGTACGCCGCCCAGCTCCTCACCGACCTCGGCGTGCGCCTTCCCGCGCCGCTGGCCGCGGTCACCGGCAGGGCCGAGGGGTTCGACCTGTTCACGCTGTTCATCCTGGTGCTGTTGACGGTCGTGGTGACGCTGGGCGCCAGGATCGGCCTGCGAGCCCTGCGGATCATCGTGGTCGCCAAGTTGCTGACCATCGGCGCGGTCATCGTGGTCGGCATCACTCATTTCGACCAGCGCAACCTGTCGGCCATCCCCGCTCCCTCCGCCTCCGTCATGTCGGCCACGAACGTCCTGGACTCGTCGCTGCTGGGTCTCGTCTTCGGTCAGACGAGCGCGTTCGGCTGGTTCGGCATCTTCTCCGCCTCCGCGGTCATCACCTTCGCCTACATCGGCTTCGACGTGGTGGCCACGGCGGCCGAGGAGTCGGAGGACGCCCCCTGGTCCGTACCGAAGGGCATCATCCGCAGCCTGATCGTCACCACGGTCATCTACATAGCGGTCGCGCTGGTGATGGTCGGTATGACCTCCTACGAGAAGATCGACCGCGGAGCTCCGCTCGCCAACGCCTTCCATGCGGCCGGCGAGGGCTTCATGGTGCACGTCATCAACCTCGGCGCGGTTCTCGGCCTTACGACGGTCGTCCTGGTGCTGCTCGTCGGCCTGACCCGGGTCCTGTTCTCCATGGCCAGGGACGGGCTGTTCCCTCGGGGGTTAGCCAGGGTCAACAGGCGCTACCGCAGCCCGACCAGGGTCACCCTGCTCATCGGCGGCACCGCGGTCCTCCTCGCCGAGTTCGTGCCGATGAACGCGCTCGAACCCCTGGTCGTGATCGGCGCCCTGTTCGTGTTCATCGCCGTCGCCTGCGGGGTCATCAGGATGCGGCAAACCATGCCCGACCTGCCCAGGATCTTCCGCGTCCCGCTGTCCCCCGTCGTGCCGATCGCCTCGATCGCCGCCTGCCTGTGGCTCCTGGTGAACCTCCAGGTCATCACCTGGCTGTACTTCATCGCCTGGACGGCCTTCGGCATGATGGTCTACCTGCTGTACGGCAGGCGCAACAGCGTGCTCGCCGGGCCCGAGCAGCCGCAGGAGGCCCTCGCCCCCGTCCTCCGCGGACGGCACAGGCGCTGAGCGGCCGGGCACCCACCGGGCACCACGGTACGCCGGTCGCGTCAGACGCGCCGGGCGTCGAGCACGCTCCGCAGGAACTCCCTGGTCCGAGGCTCTCTGGGCTCGGTGAAGAACTCCTCAGGAGGCCCGCTCTCAAGGAGAACCCCGTCGTCGAGGAAGCAGACGGTGTCCGCGATCTCCCGGCAGAAGCCCATCTCGTGAGTGGTCAGGATCATGGTCATCCCCCCCTCCTTGAGCTCCCTGATGACCCCGAGAACCTCCGTGACCAGGGCGGGGTCCAGCGCCGACGTCACCTCGTCGAGCAGCATCAGGCGGGGTTTGGTGGCCAGGGCCCTGATGATGGCGACGCGCTGTTGCTGGCCACCGGAGAGCCTGTCGGGGTATGAACCCGCCTTGTCCGCGAGGCCGAACCTGGCCAGCAGCTCGCGGGCCTCGTGCTCGGCTCGCTCCCTGCCGACCTTGTGCACCTTGCGCGGGGCCAGCGTGACGTTGTCGAGCACGGTCATGTGCGGGAAGAGGTTGAAGGCCTGGAACACGATGCCGATGCGCTTGCGCACCTCGTCCGGGTCGACGCGGACGTCGGTGATCTCCTCGCCGTCGAGGTGGATCGCGCCGTCGTCCACGGTCTCCAGCAGGTTCACGCAGCGCAGCAGCGTTGACTTGCCCGATCCAGAGGCGCCGACCAGGCAGACCACCTCGTGCGCCTCGACGGACAGATCGATTCCGCGCAGCACGTGGTGGTCGTGGTAGTTCTTCCAGACGCCCTCGACGGTCAGCAAGCTCATGTTCTCTCCTCACCCGCGGGCGCGTCGTGCCTGCCGTACCGGGGCGGCCGGGCATGCTCGCGAGAGGCTCCGGCCCGCCGTCGGCTCCTCACTGCCCCCTCCGGCGTTGTGAACGGGCTGCCAGATAGTCGGTGAACCGGGCCAGGGGGATGGTGAGCAGGATGAACAGCAACGCCCCCACCAGGTAGGGCGTGTAGTTGAACGTGCTGGCGGCGTGGATCTGCGCCTGGCGCAGTGCCTCGAGCGGGCCGATCGTCGCGACCAGCGCGGTGTCCTTCTGCAGCGAGACGAAGTCGTTGAGCAGCGGCGGCACCACCCGGCGCACGGCCTGCGGCAGCACCACGTGGCGCATGGTCCTGCCGTGGCTCAGTCCGAGGGACCTGGCCGCGGCGATCTGACTGGGGTGGACCGAGTCGATGCCCGCCCTGAAGACCTCCGCCACGTACGCCCCGTAGGAGAGCGTGAGCGCGATGACGCCCAGCGTCGCCAGATCCGTCGGCACGCCCTGCAGGTCGAGCGCGGGCAGACCGAAACCGACGAGATAGATGACCAGGATGGTCGGCACGCCCCTGAAGAGGTCGGTGTAGGCGATCGCGAGGGCGCGCAGCGGGAAGAACACCGATGCCCTGAGGTTGCGCACCAGCGCGACCAGCAGCCCGACGACGAGGACCAGCGGCTCGGCGATCAAGAAGATCTTGACGTTGAGCAGGAACCCGCTCAGCACGTCGGGCAACGCCTTGGCGAACTGCTCGGGGTCGAAGAACGTCTCCCGCACCCGGGGCCAGCCGGGTGAGGCGGTGACGCCCCAGACGAGCAGGACGATCACCAGGACCGTTGAGACGGTCGCGATCGAACCCGAACGGATGGACCGGCGCCTGAGCAGGCGCTCCCGCTCACGCTGCCGGTCGCTCTTCACCCAGTCTGACGTGGCGGTCACGCGATCACCGCCGCCTGCCCGATGCCGGTGTCGCCGATCCCGCCCCGAGCGGCGGAACCCCGCGACCGGACGGTTGTGCTGTGATCACTACTTCAGCTCCGGCGCGCCCGCGGCCGAGCCGAGCCACTCCGTCTCGATCTTGGCGAGCTCACCGGACGCGGTGAGTTCGCCGATCGCCTTGTTCACGCAGCTCACCAGGGGGCTGCCCTTCTCGAAGACCGCGCCGAAGACCTCGGGGGTGCCGGAGGTGGCGCTGAACTGGCCGACCATCTTGGAGTTCTCGACCTGGGCCGCGGTGACGTAGAACGCGGTGGGCAGGTCCACGACCACGGCGTCGACCTGCTTGTTCTTCAGCGCGTTCACCACGTCGATCTGCTCGTTGTAGACGTTCGGCTCGGCGGAGGGCTGGATGACGTCCTTGACCGCCTGCAGGGAAGTGGTCCCGACCTGCACACCGATCTTGGCGGTCTTCAGGCTCGCCAGGTCCGTCGCGGAGGCGGCCTTCGAGCCGTCCAGCGCGACCACGGCCTGCTTGACCGTGTAGTAGCCGTCGCTGAAGGCGACGACCTTGGCCCGGTCCGGGGTGACGGAGACCTGGTTGACGTCGAAGTCGAACTGCTTGCGGCCCGGGGCGAAGGCGGAGTCGAACTTCACCGTCGCCCAGGTGATCTCACCGTTCTGGAAGCCGAGCTGCTTGGCGATCGCGTGGGCGACGGCGCTCTCGAACCCCTTGCCGTTCGCCGGGTCGTCGTCCTTGAACCACGGCTCGTAGGCGGGCTTGTCGGTGCCGATGGTCAGCTTGCCCGGCGTCTTCAGGGCGAGCTGGTCCTTGGTGCAGGAGGCGGGGGCGGAGGAGGCGGGAGACGACGCGCCCGCCTTCGTCGTCGAGTCCGACGCCGGCGCACAGGCGACCGCGACAGCCGCGAGGGCGGCGAGCGCGAGCAGCATCGAAGGACGGGGCATGGAAAACCTCCAGGGGAAAGCAATGACCCCCGAATTGTATGTATTGGTAGTGACTGCGAGTAAACCAGGTTCCACGGGCGGGAATACGGGGTTTCATACGGGCAGGGGCCCCTTCCCGGGTGGGAAGGGGCCCCTGTCGCGAATCTCAAGCAGTCTCAGGTGACCGCTCAGGCCGCGACGACCTCGATCTCGAGGGCGGCGGAGACCTCCGGGTGCAGCTTGACGCTGACCCGGTGGGAGCCGAGGCTCTTGATCGCGGAGGCGATCTCGATGCGACGACGGTCGAGCAGCGGGCCGCCGGCGGCCTTGACCGCGTCGGCGACGTCACCCGTGGTGATGGAGCCGAAGAGGCGGCCGGACTCGCCCGCCTTCGTCTTCAGGACCACCTTGAGGGACTTGAGCTGGCCGGCGACTTCCTGGGCGGTGCCGAGGTCGCGGATCTCGCGGGCGTCGCGGGCCTTCTTGATCGAGCCGATCTGCTTCTCGCCGCCGCGCGTCCACAGGATCGCGAAGCCGCGGGGGAGCAGGTAGTTACGGCCGTAGCCGTCCTTGACCTCGACGATGTCGCCGGGGGCGCCGAGGCCGGTGACCTCACTGGTGAGAATGAGCTTCATCTGTCGACCTCCTTAGCGCGCGGTGCTCATGTACGGCAGGAGCGCCATCTCACGAGCGTTCTTGATAGCGGTCGCCACGTCACGCTGGTGCTGGGTGCAGTTGCCCGTCACCCGGCGGGCACGGATCTTGCCGCGGTCGGAGATGAACTTCCGAAGCAGCGCCGTGTCCTTGTAGTCGACGTAGGAGATCTTGTCGTGGCAGAACAGGCAAACCTTCTTCTTGGGCTTGCGCAGTGCCGGCTTGGCCATCGTGGTGCTCCTTTCAGAGCCCCGCCGTGAGGCGGGAATGGTCGCTGCGGATATGGACTGGTTTTCTCAGGTGCGGTCCACGGCGGTCCCGCAGGACCACCGCCGGAAGACCTAGAAGGGCGGTTCGTCGCTGAAGTCGCCGCCACCGAAGTTGCCGCCGCCGTAGTTGCCGCCACTCGGCTGCTGACCGCCGCCGTAGTTGCCGCCGCCCGACTGCTGGCCGCCGTAGTTGCCGCCCCCGCCGCCGAAGTTGCCGCCACCCTGAGGTGCGGCCGGCGCCGAGGAGGCCCACGGGTCGTTGGCGGGACCGCCGCCGAAGCCACCGCCACCGCCCTGACGGGCGGTCTTGTTGACCTTGGCGGTCGCGTTCTTCAAGGAGGGGCCGACCTCGTCGACCTCGACCTCGTAGACCGTGCGCTTCTCGCCTTCCTTGGTGTCATAGGACCGCTGGCGCAGCCGTCCCTGAACGATGACCCGCATGCCGCGCTGCAGGCTCTCGGCGACGTTCTCCGCCGCCTGCCGCCACACGTTGCAGGTCAGGAACAGGCCTTCGCCGTCCTTCCACTCGTTGGTCTGCTTGTCCAGGAACCTCGGAGTGGACGCGATACGGAACCGGGCCACGGCTTGCCCCGTCGGGGTGAAGCGCAGCTCGGGATCGTCGACAAGATTGCCGACAATGGTGATCGTGGTGTCGCCTGCTGCCATGGCTAGCGCTGCCCTTCCTGCGGCCTTCGCGGTTTATCGGCTCAGAGTACGGCTGCCGCCCGACAAAAGTCGGGGGTTAGTGCACGTCCGGACGCAGGACCTTGGTGCGGAGGATGCCCTCGTTGAGGTTCATCTGCCGGTCGAGCTCCTTGACCGTCGCGGGCTCGGCGGTCAGGTCGATGACGGCGTAGATGCCCTCGGGCTTCTTGGCGATGTCGTAGGACAGCCGACGACGACCCCACACGTCGACCTTCTCCACGGTGCCGCCGTCATTGCGGACGACCGTGAGGAACTGGTCGAGGGAAGGGGCCACCGTGCGCTCATCGAGCGAAGGGTCGAGAATGACCATCACTTCGTAACGACGCATGCTGGCTTCCAACCTCCTCTGGACTTTTGCGGTCACGACACCATGCCGTGACAGGAGGACGCTGACGTCTACGCCACGAACGCCCATTTCGACGGTCGTGACGGAGGGTGGGCGATGACACACCCATAAAACGCAGCCGTGCCAGCCTACCAGGGCGTCAAGGGTTGGGCCGTCAGAACGGAGGGCACTCATCTAGCAAAGGAAAGGGGCGGTGAAACCATGCCGGACACGTCTCGTCCCCCCGGAAACCTACTCTCGCGGCTCACACTGAACAGCGACGGTCAACGGCACCCCGTGCAGAACGTGCTGAGCGTCGTCACGATCGCCTGCGGACTGGTCGCCTTCGTCGCCGCGCTGATTCCCGCCGCACACGCGGTCGCGGCCTGGCTGGGGGTGCTGGGGTTCGTCGGAGGCCTCTACTCGCAGTACGTCTCGGCGACGACTCCCGAGCGCGCGCTGAACATCGTGGGCATCGTGGCCTCGTTCGTCGGCGTGGCCCTGGGCATCTACCACGGTGGTTTCTTCCCGTAACCCCCGCCAGGCGTCGCCTGGAGACACTAACCGCCCAGGTGCAGGTCAACTCCCAGCAGAACGAGGAACCACAGGAAGACGGCCAGCAGGGCCTCCGCGATGTTCCTCAGGAGCGTGGGGGTGATGTAGTGGTGGATCCAGGCCACGTAGAGACCGACCAGGACGTAGATCAGGCCGATCAGGCTTATCCCTCTGCGGTAGTAGGCCACTTCGACTCCTCGGGGGGTTCGGCCCGCCGGGGAGGCGGGCGTCGGGGCGCGCCGTGCGACTGCCCTCGTACGGCGCGCCGAAACGACTACGCTCGAACACATGCCGCTTATCGGAGCTCATGTCGACCAGGACGACCCACTGACCCACGCGAGGGCGCGCGGCGCGGAGGTGGCCCAGTTCTTCCTCGGGGACCCTCAGGGCTGGAAGGGCCCGGTCATCGGTGACAAGACACGGGAGATCAAGGACTCCGGCGTCGACGTCTACGTCCACGCCCCCTACGTGATCAACGTGGCCACCTCGAACAACCGCATCCGCATCCCCAGCAGGAAGCTGCTGAGCTCCCACCTGGCGGCGGCGGCCGAGCTCGGCGCGAAGGGCCTGATCGTGCACGGCGGGCACGTCGGCGCGGGCGACGACCCGCAGAAGGGCTTCGACAACTGGCGCAAGGTGTTCGAGCGCCTCGAGGAGCACGAGGTCCCGGTGCTCATCGAGAACACCGCGGGCGGCGGCAACGCGATGGCGCGCAAGCTGGAGAGCATCGCCCGTCTCTGGGAGGCCCTCGACGGCTTCGACGTCGGTTTCTGCCTCGACACCTGCCACGCCCACGCGGGAGGCATCGACCTGGTGGACGCGGTCGAGCGGATCATGGCCATCACCGGCAGGATCGACCTGATCCACTGCAACGACTCCCGCGACGCCGCGGGCTCTGGCGCCGACCGGCACGCCAACCTCGGCGCGGGCCAGATCGACACCGAGCTCATCCTCGCCGTGTGCAGGAAAGCGAACGCGTCGATCGTGGTCGAGACCCCGGGGGACGGCCAGGCAGAGGACATCGCGCTGCTCAGGAAGAGTCTCTAGCGGGGAGCCGACAATCCCCACCGACAATCCCCAGCCTGTGGATAACTTTTCTGGATTACTTCTCACCAAGAGTGGGTAAGGACACTTACCCCGCCAAGACACTGTCCAGGAAAGTCAACGTGTTGAGCGCCATGAGCGGGGCCGTCACCAGCGCGTAGACAGCGATCACCCACCATCGTCCGCGTGGCCCCCGGACACTCGCCCCGGCCACGAGCACGAAGATCGGCCACCACAGCAGGGCGGAGCGCGGGATCGACAGGTAGGACGCGGAGAGGATCAGGGCGCCCGCCTGAAGTCCTACGTAGACGAGTTCGCTCCACCGCCGCAGGTACAGCAGAAGCAGCACCAGCCCGATCCCGACGAGGGCTCCCGCGAGCTCCATCCGGAACATCCACACGAAGCGCCCGTCCGCCATGGCCGACTGCCACGTCGCGGCCAGCGACTCCCACGGCCACACCAGGTGCCGTCCCCAGCCGGCCTGCTGCGCCTGTCCCCAGGCCAGCCAGTCGCCGCCACGGGCGTGCTGGTAGACGGAGAGGATGAGCAGGGGCGCGAACGGCACCACCAGCCATCCCGCCCGCCGTACGGACCCGCGTGCGCCGAAGAACTCGACGACCAGGGCGAGGGCCAGGAACAGCCCGGTGATCCGCACGCACGAGGCGCCCGCGGCGAGGACGGCGGCCATCGGCCAGCGGCCCCTGCGCGCGGCCAGCCAGGCGGGGATCGCGAAGGCGAGGAACAGGGTCTCGTCGTAGCCCGCGACCAGGAACACCGACATCGGCCAGAGCAACAGCGCGACGACCGCGCGCGTCCCCGCGCTCCGCCATCCCCGAAGGCCCCGCCCCGCGAGGTCCCGGCCCTTGAGAGTCTGCCCCTCAAGGGCCGGCCCCTCGAGCCCTTGACCCACAAGCCCTTGGCCCGCGTGCCTCTGTTCTTCGAGCCTCTGCCCCCCGGGATCCCGTGCCTCGAGGTCGGCCAGCCTGGCGAGCGCGACCACGACGACGGCACCGGCGGCCAGGGAGACCAGCGACCCCGCGAGCGTCCAGTCATCCGTGAACAGGGGCGCGGCGCTGAGCGTCACCGGCGCTCCTGGAAAGGGTGCGAGGGGCACCGGGTGTGGGCGCCGTGTTCAGCCGTACTCAGGGGGCAGCCGTCCTCAGGAGAGGGCGAGCCTGAACTTGTCGGGGGCTCCGTCGAAGACGCCACCGGCCTGGTCGTCGATCCCGTTCTGCCGGACCACGTCCTTGTCCGGCTTGAGGATGTCCCGCACCACGAAGGCCATCATGATCAAGATGGTGATCACCCGGCCCCACACGGCGGTGAAGTAGGTGTCCGCGGAGATGCCGAGGGCCGCGTTATCCGGCTGCTGAGCCACCAGGTAGAGCCAGATCGCGAAGAAGTACCAGCACTCGGCGACCTGCCAGAGCGCGAACGGCTTCCAGTTGGGCCTGGCCAGCACGGCGAAGGGGATCAGCCAGAGCACGTACTGCGGCGACCACACCTTGTTGGTCAGCATGAACGCGGCCAGGGTGAGGAAGCACAGCTGCATCAGCCGGGGCCGCGTCCTGGCGGTGACCGCCAGGACGGCGATCGCCAGGCAGAACGCGCCGAGCGACACGATGCCCAGCGTGTCGAGCCGTTCGGCGTCGCCGAGGATCGGCCACTGCTTGACGCTGAAGAAGTACCAGATCGATCCCCAGTCGGCGGGCCGCTCCTGGCTGAAGACGTAGAACCTGCTCCAGCCGGGGAAGGCGGTCAGCATGATGGGGACGTTGACCACGAGCCAGGCGCCGGCCAGACCGCCGACCGTCTTGAGGAACGGCACCCACTTGCCGGTACGCACCGTCAGCACGAACAGCGGGCCGAGGAATATCACCGGGTAGAACTTCGTGGCGATCGCCAGCCCGAGCAGGGCGCCCGCGAGCCACTGCCGCCGCTTCGACCAGGCGAGCAGCGCGCCGAGGGCGAGGGCGTTCGCCGCCAGGTCCCAGTTGATGTAGGCAGTGAGGATCAGTGCGGGGGCCAGGGCGTACCAGAGCGCGTCCCAGCGCCTTTCCGGACCGGCGAGCGCGGCCGTGAGCAGCACGCCGACGACCAGGCAGACGGCCATGAGGATCACGGTCAGGTCGTAGAACGCGACTCCGGGGTCGCTCATGGACGAGGCGATCCTGCGGAAGAGCTCCATGATCCCGCCGATGCCCACGGGGTACTCGACCGGATGGCCGAAGTACGGGATCTTGCCCTCGTTGAGCTTCTCGTTCCACCACAGCGGATAGATGTCGGTGTAACAGAAGTTCGTGAACTGCCTGGTTCCGTCGTTCCACGCGCCGCCGACACGGCAGGGCCACTTCCACAGGAAGGAGAGCACCGCCCCCAGCGCCCCGAACAGGGCGAGGGGGATGTAGGGGATGGCACGCGCGCCGAAGCTTGGCGACGCGACCGGCATCGACTGGGTGCTCTTCATCAGGGGTGCTGTCCCGTCGGTTTGGGATCGGGCATGACCGCGGCCCCGGGGGCCGCGCCGCTGTCGAGCCCGTCACCGTTGCCGGCGC
Source organism: Streptosporangium sp. NPDC051023 (assembly GCF_040689595.1). Taxonomy (NCBI): domain Bacteria; kingdom Bacillati; phylum Actinomycetota; class Actinomycetes; order Streptosporangiales; family Streptosporangiaceae; genus Streptosporangium; species Streptosporangium sp. NPDC051023. The sequence goes on from NZ_JBFBCE010000048.1 coordinate 15,019, forward strand.
CGTCGAGGGAGCGCTCGGTGCCGCCGCTGCCGTCGTCGTCGGGCTGCGGGTCGCATGAGATGTCCCCCGGCAGGCACTGGTCGCCGGGAGGCGGGTTGGTGACCCCGTTGTCATCGGGCATGCCGTTGTCCCCGTTGTCGTCGGGGTTGTAGGTCTCGGTCGGCGTCGGGGAGGGCTCGGGCTTGGGCGCGAGGTTCTTGTCCGTGCCGACGTTGGCGGCTGGCGGGAACTGGATGACCTCCTTGCCCTTCATGGCCTCCTGCATGAAGGCGTGCCACACCCGGGTGGGATACGTGGCGCCCTGGATGGTGTCTCCCAGCGGGATCTCGGCGTTGCTCTTCTTGTCCTGCCGGTACATGCCGACGGCGGTGGACAACTGCGGGGTGAACCCGACGAACCACGCCTCCTTGTTCAGGTCGTTGGTGCCGGTCTTGCCCGCGACCGGACGGTCGTAGAGGGCCGCGGCCCTGCCGGTGCCCCGGGGGTCCTTGACCACCTGCTGGAGCGCGACGATGGCGTCGGCCGCGCTGTCGGCGCTGATGACCTGGTTCGGCTGGTCGTTCTCCTTGAGCACCGTCGCCTTGTCGCGGTTGACGACCTTGATCACGACGTGGTTCTCATAGTGCTTGCCGGCGTTGGCGAAGATGGAGTAGCCGCCTGCCTGCTGGACCGGGGTGACCGCTCCCGAGCCGATGGTGAGGGCGAAGGCGTGGTCCTTCTCTGCCTCCCTGAGCCGCTGCTCGTTGATGCCGGCGCCTGCCGCGATCGCGATGACCTTGTCAAGCCCGACCTCCTCGCCCATCTGCACGAACGCGGTGTTGATGGACTCCGCGGTCGCCTTGACGACGTTCACCGAGCCGCCCGGGATGTCGTGGGAGTTCTTGATCGGGTTGGTGCCGGGCGCGGTGATCGGCCCCTTGCCCAGCAGATAGCTGTTGAGGCTGTTGCCCGCCTCGAGCCAGGCGGCCAGGACATACGGCTTGAACGCCGACGCCGCCTGCTTCTCCGACATGAACGCGTCGTTCCACTCGCGCTTGGCGAAGCTGGGACCGCCGTAGAAGGCGATGATCCTCCCGTTGCGGGGGTCGATGGCGGCGAGGCCGGTGTGGATCTCCTTGGACAGGTCGGAGGTGTTCTCCTCGACGGCCTTCTTGGCCGCGAGCATCAGCTTCTTGTCGAACGTGGAGTAGATCTTGTAGCCGCCCCGCTCGACGTCCTCCCTGTTGATGCCCCTGCGCTTGAGCTCGGCGAGCACCTCGGTGATCATGTAGCCGTTGATGCCCTTGTAGTAGTCCTTGTTCCGGTAGGCGACCCGCTTGGGGGCGGTGGGCGACTTGGTGGGCAGCGAGCCGTACTTGGCGGGGTTGATCTTGGACATGCCGTCGATCACGTACGCGTAGCGTTCCTGGGTCGGCGCCAGGTTCTTGGCGATCTCCGCACGGTCGAAGGTGTCGGGGTTCTGGATGCGGCCCGCGAGGTAGGCGGCCATCTCCGGGGTCAGCTCACCGACGTCCTTGTTGAAGAAGGCCTTCGCGGCGGCCTGGATGCCGTGGGCGCCGCGCCCGAAGTAGATGGTGTTGAGGTACCGCTCAAGGATCTGGTCCTTGGACATCTCCTTGTCCAGCTTGATGGCGACGAAGATCTCCTTGACCTTCCGCTGGATCGACCGCTCCTGGCTGAGGCCGTCGTAGTAGTTACGGGCCATCTGCTGGGTGATGGTCGAGGCGCCCTGCACCTGCTCGCCGCTCACCGTGCTCCACAGCGACCTGGCCATGCCCCTGAAGTCGATGCCGTTGTCCTCGAGGAAGCTGCGGTTCTCCGCGGCGATCACCGCGTCCTTGACCTGCTGGGGGACCTTGTCGATCGTGACGATCGACCGTTTCACGCCGAGGCGGGCGAGCACGGTCTTGTCGCTGTAGTAGATGACGCTCCCCTGGTCGTCCACGCTCTCCTGGGGATTCGTGGGGACGGGGGTGTTGGCATAGGCGACCGCGATCATGCCGAAGACGCCCGCGGCGAGGACGGTGAAGCTCGCCACCACGATCTTCCAACTCGGCAGGAAACGCTTCCAGCCCCTGCGCCGCCTGTCCTCTCCGTCTCCGTCTCCGGGACCGCCCGGATCGCCCGGACCGCCGGGGCCGTGCCCGCCGGGGCCTTCCTGTCCCTTGAGGCCCTGCTCCGCGAAGTCCGCGCGCCCCCCTGGGCCGCCGGCGCCGCGCCCGCCACGCGCGCGCCTGCGCCCGCCGGTACCCGCGACCCCGCCCATGCCCACCTGCGTGGCCTGTCCCGCCTGCGCGGCCGGTCCCATCTGTGTGGGCTGTCCCGCCTGCGTGGGCTGTCCTGGCTGCGCGGCGGTACGGCCGCCCGCTTGAGCGGCCATCATGGCCTGGGTGTCCTCGAAGGCGGCCTCTGGTCTGCGTCCGCCGACCGGGTCCGTTTCCTGACGGCGCATCCCGGCCGCCCCGGGAGCCCCGGGGCCGGGGTCCTGGCGCCCCGCTCCGGCCATCCGGGGGTCCGGCCCCGCGCCGTACGGCGGCCGCCCCTGCGACTGGGGCTGGGGCGGAAACTGGGGCTGCGGGTAAACCTGGGTCGCCTGACCGGCGTCTCCAGTTTGGGGAAGCGGTGGCGGGGGAACTGCAGAGGCAGCGGCTCCCGCGCCTGAGCGACGGCGCCGTCCCGTACGAGCCGACGCGTCGGGGGCCTGGGGGCGCCCGTGCGGCTCCGGGTCATGGCTGTTGCTGTAACTCACGCGTCCTCGTTCGGTCCGGGGTCTACGACGGCGTGCAGGCGGGTGAGATTACCGCCTTGGCACGGCTGTTCTCGTCACCTTGGCTCACTGGTAGCCGACCTATTCGGGTGGATCTCCGTTCCCGAGGACGGACGAGGCCTCCAGGTGGTTCCGGGAACAACCTTGGCAGACCTCTCCCACCTGAGCGTGGAATTTTCCGCATTGGGAAGCGGTCACGGCCATGCGGGAGCACGAGCCCGGCACCCTTCGCTGTGACCACATAAGCGTCACACTACGGCTTTTTACTGTTTGCGCCCAACCTCTTGGGAAAGTCGTTAATTGCAGAGATATGTTGGTCCGACGTATCCTCAAGATGTATCGGCTCGATACATCGACGCGAGAGGTGGTGGTTTCCCGTGGCCAGCGGACGTGGTGGCGTGCTGGAGCTCGCCGTGCTCGGGTCGCTGCACGAGACCCCGCTCCATGGCTATGAGCTGCGCAAACGGCTCAACTCCCTGCTCGGGATGTTTCGCGCGTTCTCCTATGGCTCCCTCTATCCCTGCCTTCGCCAGCTCCTGACGGACGGGCTCATCGTCGAGGACGACGACTCGGACGCGCCCGCCGCCGAGAGCCCCATCACGCTCACCGGACGTCGGTCGAAGATCGTCTACAAGCTGACAACCGAGGGCAAGGAACGCCTCCAAGAGCTGCTCACCCAGGCCGGTCCCTCCGCTTGGGAGGACGAGAGCTTCGGTGTTCACTTCGCCTTTTTCAGGCACACGGAGGCCGAGGTCCGGCTGCGCATCCTGGAAGGGCGCCGCAGCAGGCTCGAGGAGCGGCTCGACGGTGTGCGCACCGCCCTCGCCAGGACCCGGGAACGGCTGGACAGCTACACCCTCGAGCTGCAGCGTCACGGTCTGGAGTCGGTCGAACGCGAAGTGCGCTGGTTGAATGAGCTGATCGCCACGGAGCGGCGAAGTTCCTCCGTGGACGAAGGGCGGCACTCCACACAGGACTCCGCACAGGAAGGAACCTCCCGGGCGTCCATGCCCGGAGTGGATAGCACGGGGCGGCATCCCGCTTCGGAAGACAATTGACCATTCAGAACAAGGGGAGCGAGTGCCATGGGTTCGGTGCGCGTAGCCATTGTCGGTGTAGGCAACTGTGCCTCGTCGCTCGTGCAGGGCGTGCATTACTACAGGGACGCCGATCCGGGCAGCCGGGTGCCGGGCCTGATGCACGTCACGTTCGGTGACTACCACGTCGGCGACGTCGAGTTCGTCGCCGCGTTCGACGTGGATGCGAAGAAGGTCGGGCGTGATCTCTCCGAGGCGATCGTGGCCTCGGAGAACAACACCATCAAGATCTGCGACGTGCCGCCGCTCGGCGTCACCGTGCAGCGTGGCCACACCTATGACGGACTTGGCGAGTTCTACAGCGAGATGATCGAGGAGTCGGACGAGGCTCCGGTTGACGTCGTACAGGTGCTCAAGGACAACCGGGTCGACGTCCTCGTCTCCTACCTGCCGGTCGGGTCCGAGGAGGCCGACCGCTTCTACGCCCAGTGCGCCATCGACGCCAAGGTCGCCTTCGTCAACGCGCTGCCCGTCTTCATCGCCTCCGACCCCGTGTGGGCGGAGAAGTTCACCGAGGCCGGTGTCCCCATCGTCGGCGACGACATCAAGTCGCAGGTCGGCGCCACCATCACGCACCGGGTGATGGCCAAGCTGTTCGAGGACCGCGGCGTCGAGCTGCTGCGCACCTACCAGCTGAACTTCGGCGGGAACATGGACTTCATGAACATGCTGGAGCGCAAGCGCCTGCAGTCCAAGAAGATCTCCAAGACCCAGTCGGTCACCTCCCAGATCCCGCACGAGATGGGCAAGGCGGATGTGCACATCGGCCCGTCCGACCACGTGCCGTGGCTGGACGACCGTAAGTGGGCCTACGTCCGCCTCGAGGGAAGGTCCTTCGGCGACACCCCGCTGAACCTGGAGTACAAGCTGGAGGTCTGGGACTCCCCCAACTCCGCCGGCATCATCATCGACGCGGTCCGCGCCGCCAAGATCGCGCTCGACCGGGGCATCGCCGGGCCGATCCTGTCGGCCTCCTCCTACTTCATGAAGTCCCCGCCGGAGCAGTACTCCGACGACGAGGCCAGGCAGTACGTGGAGAAGTTCATCCGCGGCGAGGTCGAGCGCTGACCCTCCCGCGGCGCCGACCCCCTACGGCAAGGCCCTCCGCCACACGGCGGGGGGCTTTCGCGTTCCGGGATACAGCGCTTCCGCGTTCCCGGGTACAGCGCTTTCGCGTTTTTGGGTACGGCGGGCGGGTCAGCGGGCGGCGGACGGCAGCTCCGCCGGGTCCGCGACCGGCCAGCCGAGCGGATCGGCGCCGAGCTTGACCAGGTGGGGCACCTGCTCGCGGCACCACGGGGAGATCGCGAGGCGGTCGCCGAGCACCTCGGCCGTGAACTCCTCCCAGGGCATCCAGCGGACCTCCCCGACCTCCTCCGGGTTGGGCACGGCCTCGGCCTCGACCACCACCCGGTAGACGGGGCAGAGCTCCCGCTCGACGATCCCGCTGTCCATGACCGCGCGGTAGGAGAAACGCGGCAGCAGCAGGTCGACGCCGCCCGCTTTCAGCCCGAGCTCGTGGGAAAGCCTGCGGGTCACCGCGTCGGGCAGCGGCTCGCCCGGCAGCGGGTGGCCGCAGCAGCTGTTGGTCAACACGCCGGGCCAAGTGATCTTGTGTGACGCCCTGCGGGTGAGGAGCACCCGTCTCAGATCGTCGAACACGTAGCTGGAGAAGGCGAGGTGCAGGGGTGTGTCGAGGCCGTGCACCGTGGCCTTCGGCGCCGTGCCGATCGCGTTTCCCGTCGGGTCGACGAGCACGACGTGTTCATCAGCTGTCACTCGATCGAGGGTACGTGATCATGTCGACTCGTTATGCCTGATCAGCGTTACGTCATGAAAGGTAAGGAAGTGTCCGGCAGGCTTTTTCTCAGGGTTCTTCCCGATGCCGCGGCTGACCGGTCACGCGTAGGCTGAGCGCGTGTCATTCGTATCCGATCTACGCGTGCTCCTGGAGGGCCAGGACTTCAGGCGGCTGTTCGGCACCCGCCTGATGTCGCAGTTCTCCGACGGCATCTTCCAGTTCGCGGTGACCGGATTCGCCTTCTTCAGCCCGGAGAAGAGCACCAGCGCCGTCCAGATAGCCACCGGGCTGGCCGTGCTGTTCCTGCCCTACTCCGTGCTCGGGCCCTTCGCGGGCGTGTTCATCGACCGGTGGTCACGACGGCAGATCCTGGTGGTCGCGCCGGTGATCCGCGGGGTGCTGATGCTGGTCGCGGCCTCGCTCGTCGTCGCGGGCGTGCCCGACGGCTTCTTCTACGCCGCCGCGCTCGCCGTGCTCGGCGTGAACCGCTTCTTCCTGGCCGCGCTCGGCGCCTCACTGCCGCACGTCGTCCCGGCTGACCGGCTGCTGATGGCCAACGCGGTCACCCCGACCTCGGGCACCGTGATGACCTTCGTCGGCGCGGGCCTCGGCTTCCTGCTGCGCGCGGTCTTCGGGTCCGACCACAGGGGGACGGCGGTGCTGCTGGTCTTCTCGGGCCTGATCTTCTGCTGCAGCGCACTGATCGCCAAGACCATGGACAGGCGACTGCTTGGCCCGGCGTACGATCCGAACCTGCCGCAGACCAAGGAGGCGCTGCGCCACGTGGTGAGCGGCCTGGTCGACGGCGCGCGGCACATCGTCCACCACAGAGCCGCCGCGGCGGCGCTGGGCGCGATGGCGACCCACCGCTTCATGTACGGCATGTGCACGGCGATGCTGGTGCTGCTCTCGCGCTACTACTTCGCCGACAGCGCGGAGAACGCGCTGGCCGCGGTCACCGTCGTGGTCGCGACCTCAGGGGTCGGCTACTTCCTGGCCATCCTCGTCACGCCGTGGGCGACCGAGCGCTTCGGGATCGAGACCTGGGTCACGGCCATGCTCGTCACCTCGGGCGTGCTGATGTTCGCCCTCTGCGCGTCGTTCCAGCAGTGGGGCTTCGCCGCCGGCGGCTTCGTGCTCGGCATCGCCGGGCAGAGCGTCAAGATCTGCGCGGACACGAGCGTGCAGCGGGACGTCGAGGACGCCTACCTCGGCCGGGCCTTCTCGATCTACGACATGCTCTTCAACGGCACCTACGTGCTGGCCGCCGCGCTCGCCGCCGCGCTGCTCCCGGCGAACGGCAGGTCGCTGCTGGTGCTGGCGCTCATCACCGCCGGTTACCTGGGCGGCGCCGTGCTCTATCGGGTGGTCACGCCCTCGAGCCGAGCGAAAACGCCGCTGTCGTCATCGCGGTCGTGATCATCCCCAGGTCGTCGCCGATCGAGTAGGGCGGCATCGTGTAGATCAGCCGGCCGAACGGGCGCAGCCAGACTCCGTGCTCCATCACGACGTCCTGGATCCGACGGACGTCGACGGGCTCGTGCGTCTCGATGACTCCGATCCCGCCGAGCACCCGCACCTCCCTGACGCCCGGAGCCAGGGCGGCCTCCGCCAGGCCCGCCCTCAGGCCCGCCTCGATCCGCTTGACCTCCTCGCGCCAGGGGCGCTCGGCCAGCAGGTCGAGGGAGGCGCCCGCGACGGCGGCCGCCAGCGGGTTGCCCATGAAGGTCGGCCCGTGCATCAGCACCCCGACGCCCTCGGCGACCCGCTCGGCGCACAGTGTCGCGGCCAGGGACATGTAGCCGCCGGTCAGCGCCTTGCCCAGGCACATGATGTCGGGGCGGATCCCGGCGTGGTCGCAGCCGAACAGCTCCCCCGTCCTGCCGAACCCGGTGGCGATCTCGTCGGCGATCAGCAGGAGGCCGTGCTCGTCGGCGAGCTCGCGGAGCCTGCGCAGGTAGGCGGGGTGGTAGAAGCGCATGCCGCCCGCGCCCTGGACGACCGGCTCGACGATGATCGCCGCCAGCTCGTGGGCGTGCGCGGCGACCGTCTCGTCCAGGTGGGCGATATACGCCTCGTCGAACGCGGCGGGCGGCCGGTCGGCGAACACGTGCCGGGGCAGCGCGCCGGAGAACAGGTGGTGCATGCCGTTGACCGGATCGCAGACGGCCATCGCCCCGAAGGTGTCGCCGTGGTAGCCGCCCCTGACCGTGAACAGGCGGCTCCTGCCGGTGAACTGGAACGCCATCTTGATCGCGACCTCGACCGCGACCGAGCCCGAGTCGGCCAGGAACACCTTCGGCAGCCCGGTCATATCGGCCAGCGTGCGCGCGAGCCGTACGGCGGGCTCGTGGGTGAGCCCGCCGAACATGACGTGCGCCATGTCCTGGAGCTGGTCGCCGATCGCCCGGTTGAGCCTGGGGTGGTTGTAGCCGTGGATGGCCGCCCACCAGGACGACATGCCGTCGACCAGCTCCCTGCCGTCGGCGAGCGTCAGCCGTACGCCGTCGGCCCTGGAGACCACGTGCGCGGGCACCCCCGGCGGCACCGCGGCGTACGGGTGCCACACGTGCTCACGGTCCAGATCCCGCAGGACGTCCGGGGACGGGGAGGCCTGGGAGCCGTCCTTCCGCGGGGTCAGGGGAGGAGCCCGTTCTCACCGGCCCACGCGCGCAGGGCGTCCGTGGCCGCCTCCTTGCCGATGACCCCCTTGTCCAGGCGCATCTCCAGGAGGAACTTGTAGGCGCGCCCGACGGCGGGACCGGGAGGCAGGCCGAGGAGGGTCTGGATCTCGTTGCCGTCGAGCTCGGGACGGATCTTGCCGAGCTCCTCTTCCTCGGCCAGCCTGGCGATGCGCCCCTCAAGCTGGTCGTAGGTCTGCGACAGGGCCTGGGCCTTACGCCTGTTGCGGGTCGTGCAGTCGGCGCGGGTCAGCTTGTGGAGGCGTTCGAGCAGGTGCCCGGCGTCGCGGACGTAGCGGCGCACGGCCGAGTCGGTCCACTCGCCCGTTCCGTACCCGTGGAAGCGCAGGTGCAGCTCGACCAGCCTGGAGACGTCGGCGACCACGTCCTTGGGGAACTTCAGCTCCGTCATGCGCTTTTTGGCGAGCTGGGCTCCGACCACCTCGTGGTGGTGGAAGGAGACCCGGCCGCCCGGCTCGTGACGGCGGGTCTTCGGCTTGCCGACGTCGTGCAGCAGCGCGGCCCAGCGCAGAGTCTTGTCGGGGCCGTTCTCCTCAAGGCCGATCGCCTGCTCGAGCACGATCAGCGTGTGCTCGTAGACGTCCTTGTGCCGGTGGTGCTCGTCGATCTCCAGGCGGAGCCTGGGCAGCTCCGGCAGCACGTGGGCGGCGAGCCCTGACTGCACGAGGAGCGCCAGGCCCTCACGGGGGTGGGCGCCGCAGATGAGCTTGTTCAGCTCGTCGCGGATTCGCTCGGCGGAGACGATCTCGATCCGCTCGGCCATCGCGGTCATCGCGGCGAGCGCCGCGGGGTGGACCGTGAAGCCGAGTTGGCTGGCGAACCTGGCGGCCCTGAGCATCCGCAGCGGGTCGTCGTCGAAGGACCGTTCGGCGGGACCCGGCGTGCGCAGCACCCTGGCGTGCAGGTCGTCGAGGCCGCCATGCGGGTCGACGAACTCACGCGCGGGCAGGCGCAGCGCCATCGCGTTGACCGCGAAGTCACGCCTGGCCAGGTCGCCCTCCAATGTGTCGCCGTAGGCGACCTCCGGCTTGCGCGACTTGGGGTCATAGGACTCGCTGCGGTAGGTGGTGATCTCCAGCAGCCAGCCGCCCTTGCGAACGCCGACCGTGCCGAAGTCGATGCCGATCGTCCAGACGGAGTCGGCCCAGTCACGGACGAGGTCGAGGACCACCTCCGGACGCGCGTCGGTGGTCAGGTCGAGATCGTTGCCGATCCTGCCGAGGAAGACGTCGCGCACCGAACCGCCGACGAGGGCGATCTGGTATCCCCTCGCGGCGAACAGCTCACCAAGCTCGTCCACCACAGGGGCGATCTTCCGGAACAGCTCGCTCATACCGTGCCGCTGGTTCTCACTCAGATTTGAAAGGGACAAGCCGGGTAGGTCCTTCGGTTACGGAACATGTTCCCCTCTGGGGATACACCTCAAGCAATCACCAGGTTACGGTCAGTCAAGAGACCGTCGGGGGCCGTGCGTCGAGGCAAGCCGAGGCAAGGAGCACATACATGAAGGACGCCCTCGCGATCCACCGCTGGCTCCTCGCACACCAGGTTCACCATGAGATCGTACGCCTTCCGCGCGCGATGACGTGCGCCGAGGAGCTGCCGGAGCTGCTGACCGCGAGCCCGGCGACCTGCGTGGGAGTCACGGTCTTCGAGGTCACGACTCGCGTCGGGCGCGAACCTGTGGCGGTCGTCACCTCCATCGCCTCCCCTCCCCGGCCCGGTGTCGTCGGCGGCGCGCTCGGCGCGCGCAGGGTCCGTCCCGCCTCCGCCTTCACCGTGAACTCCGCGACCGACTACGCGGCCGGGCTGGTCTGCCCGCTGCTGCTGCCCGACGGGCTGTCCGTGCTGGTCGACGAGCGGATCGCGAGCGGCCCGGAACTCGTACACACCCCGACGGGAGAACGCCGCACAGCCCTGCTGATCCGCGCAGACCACCTGCTCGCCCTTGTTTCAGGGAAGACCATCGACCTGGCCCAATCCCGGTCACGGAGGGAGCAGGCGACCTTCCCGCTCGCCGGATAGGCCATAGCATTACGGTCGTGCGCCGTACTCCACCCCTGGCCGGCACGTGATCCACAAGGCCACGCTGCTCGCCGTACTGACCGCCGCGCTGCTCTCCCCCGCAGCCGTGGCCCTTCCGGGTACGGCGAACGCCCAGATGACGACGCGGGCGGGCACCGAGACCATCGCGGAGACCGCCACCGAAACCACCTCCGAAACCACCGCCGGGACCACCGCGGGCCGCCAGGCGCCCCAGCTGGTGATCGAGGCGATGACGCCCGACGTGCCCCGCGAGCCGACCACCGAGATCAAGATCTCCGGGACCTTCGTCAACACCGGGACCCAGACGGTCACCGGCATGCGCCGCAAGATGTACTACTCGGCTCAGCCGTTCCAGCGGCGCGCCGACATGGAGGCCTACGTCAGCGGCCAGCCGGCCTACCAGCCCGGCGCGTGGCGCGACGAGGTCTACCTGCAGCCCGGCACCCTGGCACCCTCCGCGAAGGCCCCGTGGGAGTTCGCCTTCACGCCGCAGCAGCTGGGCATCTCCCGCTTCGGGGTCTATCCGATCCTGATCCAGGTGATCGACGCCTTCGGGCAACAGGTCGCCACCCAGCGCACCTTCATGGTCTACCTGCCCAGGGACGCGCAGGTGTCGCGCACCAGGCTGGCCATGGTCATGCCGATCGTCGACCAGCCCCGCAGGGCCGTCGACTCGGTCTTCCTCGACGACACCCTGCCCGCGTCCATGGCCTCGGGCAAGCGCCTGGGCAACCTGCTGAAGCTCGCCCAGAGCACCTCCTCGGCCAAGAACCTCACCTGGGTTGTCGACCCCTCGCTCCTCGACGACGCGCAGGCGCTGGGCAACCCGTACTCGGTGAAGGTGAAGGACAAGGTCGAGAGTCGCTCCGCGGACGCCTCGTCCGCCAAGTGGCTCACCGACCTGCGCGCGGCGCTCGCCCAGTCCCCGGTCGTGGCCACCCCGTACGCCGATCCGGACGTGGCCGCCCTGGCCCACAACGGCGTCGACGACTCGACGAAGACCGCGATCGACGCGGCCAGGCTCCTCGGCCAGAAAACCCTCGGCCGTGACGTCATCACCACCGTGAACTGGCCGGTCGGCGGCCGGATCGACTACGACGGCCTGGACCTGCTGGCCACCGGCGGTGTCGACACCGTGCTGCTGGACGAGACGGCCCTGCCCCCTCTGACGCCGCCCGTCACGACGCCGGACGCGTCGGCGACGCTGGACGGTGTGAACGGCCCGGTCACCGCCCTGGTCGCGGACAAGGTTCTGAGCGAGACGCTCGCCGCGGACACCTCGGTGGCCGGCACCGCCGTGCTGAACCGCCAGCGCTTCATCGCGGAGACCGCGATGATCGGCGCCGAGCCCGTGACCGCCCGGCGGACCGTGATCGCCGTCCCGCAGCGGCGCTGGTCCCCCGACCCGGCGTACGTGGCGGGCCTGGTGAAGACGGCCTCCACACTGCCATGGCTCGCCCCGGCCACGCTCGCCTCGGTGAAGCGGAGCAAGGGCGTCGCGCCGCAGCGGGCCGACCTCACCTACGGCGACCAGGAGCGGCGCGAGGAGCTCGTCAAGCCGTACATGAAGGCCGTCAGACAGGTCGGCCGCCGCGCCGACCTGACCTCTGCGGTCACCACCATCCAGGACATCGACGTGTTCGACCTGGCGCTGCTGCGCCTGTCCTCCTCCGCGTGGCGGGACAGGGGCGACGCCGCGACGCCGTACGTCGACCAGGTGAGAACCGCGGTCGACGGGCGCATCCGCGAGGTCTCGATCACCGGCAACGAGCAGTCCCCGCTCCGCACCCTGGCGGGCACGAACGGCGAGGTGCCGATCAGCGTCCGCAACAGCCTGACGGGAATCGGCAGCAAGGTGTCCGTCCGCCTCAAGGTGACCTCGGAGCAGCCCAAGCTGCTGAGGATCGAGAACTACGAGGACCAGCTGACCATCCTGGGCGGCCAGAACCAGACGGTGCGGGTTCCCATGACCGTGCTGGCCAGCGGCCAGACAACGGTGAAGGTCCAGCTCATGACCGGCGACGGGCGCAGGTACGGCACGCCGGTCGAGCTCACGGTTCGCACGACCGGCTACACCGGGATCGCCCTGGTGATCGTCGGCGCGGCCCTCGTGGTGCTGCTGGCCGCCGTCGTCCTGCGCGTCCTGCGGCGCAGGGGTCGTCGCACCGCGGCCGCCGCGCCGCGGAAACGCGCGGACGCTCCGGCGGGAACCGATTAGTGAGCACCTGGCAGCCAGGCGATCTGGCGCGTGATCTGGCGGAGGAAGAACAATGAGCAGGGTGCTGCGCGCGAGCGCGGTCATGGCGGCGGGCACGATGGTCTCCCGCGTCACGGGATTCGTCCGTACGGCGGTGCTCGCCGCGGCCATCGGCACCTTCGCGCTCGGCGACGCCTACAACGTGGCGTACACGATCCCGCTCATCCTGTTCGACTTCCTCATCGGCGGCATCCTGAGCAGCGTCGTGGTGCCCATGATCGTCCGACGGCAGCGCAGCGACGCCGACGGGGGCAGGGCCTACGAGCAGCGGCTGATGACGCTCGGGATCATCGTGCTGACGCTGGTCGCGGTCGCGGGCGTGGTGCTGGCCGGCCCGCTGATCAGCCTCTACAGCGCCGGCTGGAACCCCAGGAAGACCGAGGTCGCGGTCAGGCTGGCGCAGTACATCCTTCCGCAGATCGCCTTCTTCGGAGTCGGGGCGATCGCGGGGGCGATCCTCAACACCCGCGACAGGTTCGCCGCCCCGATGTGGGCGCCGGTGCTGAACAACATCGTGATGATCTGCGTCGCCCTGGCCTACTACCTGAAGCTGGGCCTCGCGGGCACGGACATCAACACGGTGACCGACTCCGACCTGGCCCTGCTCGGCCTGGGCACGACCGCGGGAATCGTGGCCCAGTGCCTGGTGCTGGTCGTCTCGCTGCACCGGGTCGGCTTCCGTTTCAGACCCAGGCTGGACCTGCGCGAGGCGGGGCTCGGCGAGATGGGCCGCACCGCGGTGTGGACGTTCGCCTACGTCGGGATCAGCCAGCTCGGCTTCCTGATCACGACCAAGCTCGCCTCGGGCGCGGGCGAGCGAGCCCCCGGCGCGGGCAACTCCGCCTACGCCTACGCCTACCAGTTCTTCCAGCTCCCCTACGGGATCATCGCGGTCTCCGTGATCACCGCGATGCTGCCCCGGATGAGCCGGGCGGTGGCCGACGGGCAGCTCGACACGGTCAGGGAGGAGTTCTCCTCGGGCGTGCGCCTGGTGTCGGCGCTGCTGGTACCCGCCGGACTGCTGCTGATGGTGCTGGGGCCCGCGGTGACCGTGCTGATCTTCTCGTGGGGCAACATGACCGTCGACTCCGCGATCTACATCGGCAACGTGCTGCAGGTCTTCGGCCTGGCGCTGGCGCCGTTCTCGATCTTCCAGCTCCTGCTGCGCGTCTTCTACTCCTTCGGCGACACCCGCACGCCGGTCTTCATCGCCCTCGGCAACGTGGCGGTGAACTCCGCGCTCAGCCTGCTCGCCTACCTGACGCTGCCCGCGCAGTACATCGTGATGGGGCTGGCCTTCGCGTTCACCGTCACCTACGTCCTGGGCACCGCGGTCGCCTGGATTCTCGCCAGCCGCCGGGTGCGCGGCCTCCAGGGGCGCACGGTGGCCGCCGGGCTCTCACGGATGTACGTGGCCGCCCTGCCCGCCGCGCTGCTCGCGCTCGGTGTGCTGTGGCTGGCCCAGGAGATGACCGGTCTGAACGCGCTCAGCGCGGCCGTCATGCTGGCCGCGGGCGGCGGTCTCGGTATGGTTCTCTACTTGGTCGTCGCGCACCGGATGCGCATCCCCGAGGTGAGTTCGGTCGTTGAAATGGTCGCGGGCCGGGTACGCCGGTAATCCCAAGAGTTGTTCCAAGCGTCTGACAAGGAGAACACGGGCGGAACCTGCGCGGGACTAACATGGTGCAACGCGTGTGGTGACATGCGGCTAATGGAAGCAGGAGGGCGTGGGCGGATCCACCCGGCATCGCGTTATGTGTCCTGATGTGTCAATCTGGTGTGGCGCTGTCGTGTTCTCACTTGTGGAGAGCTCATGAGTTCCTCCGCCGTCGAGCCCGGCGCAAAACTGGCCGAGCGTTTCCGGCTTGAGGACCGCGTCCACGAGTCCGGTGGCGCGACGCTCTGGAAGGCCATCGACGAGGTGCTCGCCAGGCCCGTCGCCGTGCATACCTTCGACCCCGACTTCCCCCGCCTGAACGAGGTCGTCTCCGCGGCCCGCGTCGCCAGCAGGCTGACCGACCCGCGGCTGACCCAGGTCTTCGACGCGACCGAGGACGACGGCCACTCCTACGTCGTCAGCGAGTGGGTCAGCGGCGAGACCCTCACCGACATGATCACCGCCGGGCCGCTGGAGCCTGAGCGGGCCGCCGCGCTGGTCGCCGAGGCCGCCGAGGCACTGGCCCACGCCCACGAGGCCGGTCTCGCCCATCTCTGCCTGACCCCCGAGCACCTGGTGTGGACGGCGGGCAGCACGGTCAAGCTGCTCGGCCTCGGCATCGACGCCGTGCTGATGGACGTCACGAGCGAGGAGCCGGACCGCGCGGACACCGAGGGGCTCGGCCGCCTGCTGTACGCCGGGCTGACCGGGCACTGGCCCGGCGACGAGGACCTCGGGCTTCCGCCCGCCCCCGTCGACGACGGTCATTTCTGCACGCCCCGCCAGGTCACCGCGGGCGTGCCCGGCTATCTCGACACCATCACCTGCAGGGCGCTGCTGCCGGAGGCCAAGCGCGCGCTCACCCCGTTCACGACACCCGCCGAGCTGGCGGAGGCCCTCAGCTCGGTCCCCAGACCGACGCCGATGCCCGTGCCGATGACGCCGATGCCCCAGGTCGCGGCCTCGCGTTCCGAGGGGCTGGAGACCTCGGCCTCCCAGCGCCCCGCGCCCCCTCCCATCCAGCGGGTCCAGCAGCACAGGCCGCCGCCCTCGACGGGCGGCGGAGTGCTCGGCAAGGTGGCCATGACCGCGGTCGTGCTGCTGGTGATGGCGGCCGTCGGCCTGGGCGCCTGGACCCTCGGCCGCAGCATCGGCAACGCCGGAACCCCGACCGCAGGGGTGACCGCCACCCCGACGCCGACGACGGCCGTCGCGACCCGCGAGGTGAAGCCCCAGTCGGTCTCCGGCTTCGACCCACTCGGCGACGGTGAGGAGCGGGCCGACCTGGCCCTCAACGCGGTCGACGGCAAGCCCTCAACCGACTGGCACACGCAGTCGTACGCGTCGGCCGACTTCGGCCGGTTGAAGGAGGGGGTCGGCCTCCTGCTCGACCTGGGGCAGAGCGTGCCGATCAAGCAGGTGACGGTCGACTTCGGCGGCGAGAGCTCGGGCGGCACCGTTGAGCTCAGGGCCGGTGACTCCTCCGAGCTGAACAGCCTGTCGGTCATCCACAAGTTCACCGACGCGGCGGGCAAGAAGACCTTCAACGCCGACTCCCCGCAGAAGGGCCGCTACCTTCTGGTCTGGTTCACCAAACTGCCCACCTACCAGGGGAAGTTCCGCGGCACCGTCCTCGACGTGAAGGTGCTCGCCACCAAGTGACGCCGGTGCGATTTGATCGCTTTTAGCCGACTTCTTGCCGATCATGTGAGATTTCGTGGCACCATCTATCCCGTAGTGGTGTTCTCCCCGGACCGGCAGCAGGACTCTCCTTGTGAATTCCCCACCCGAGACCCCGCCAGCGGCGGAACAGCAGATGGCGCGGCCCGTTGTGTCCGACGCCGATCTGCTGACCCGGCACATCGCCGGAGATCCGCAGGCTTTCAGTGAAATAGTCAAGCGGCATCGAGACCGCATGTGGGCGGTCGCCCTCCGTACGCTGGGCGACCCCGACGAGGCGGCCGACGCCGTACAGGACGCCTTCGTCTCGGCCTATCGGAAGGCCGAGAGTTTCCGCGGCGAGGCGGCCGTCACCACGTGGCTGCACCGCATCGTGGTGAACGCCTGCCTTGACCGCATGCGCAGGAAATCCGTACGCCCGGTCGCGGACGACGAGCTCGTCGAGGCCGCGGAACGCGACACTCCGGTGCTCGACCAGACAGCCGAGCGCGAGGTCTCGATGGAGGTCTCCGCCGCGCTCAAGCTGCTGCCGTCCGACCAGCGGGCGGCACTCGTGCTCGTGGACATGATGGGGTACTCCGTGGAGGACGCGGCCCAGGTCCTGGAGGTGCCGAGCGGCACCGTGAAGAGCAGGTGCGCGCGCGGACGCGCGAAACTCGCCCCAATTCTTTCGCACCTGCGGAACCGATCCGACCTGTCTCGCGTCTCATCCGCGAAGGGAGCAGAACTTCGTGACGGGTGATACGCACTACGACCTGGAGATCCTCGCCGAACTGGCAGAGGGTCTTCTCGACGCCGCCACGGCCCTGCAGGTACGCGAGCATCTCGCGATCTGCGACCCCTGTGGCGAAAGCCTCGCCGACCTCGCAGCGGTCCGTGAGGTGCTCGCGGCGACGCCCACCCCGGCGATGCCGATGGGGGTCGCGCTCCGGATCGATCGCGCGCTGGCCGCAGAGGCCGAAAGCTTCCGTGGAGGTGGAGTAGGCCTGGTGCAAGCACCGGCCTGGGACGACATAATGCGCGACGCGCCGTGGGAGACGACGTCTCTCCCCGAGCCTGAGCCGGTTCTGCCGCAGCCGGAGCCCGAGCTGGTGCCACAGCTCGGGGTCGTCGGCGACGACGGCGCCGTCAGGCCCGCCAGACGGCGCAGGGCCACGCAGCGGCGCCGGTGGGCGCTGCCCGCGGTGGCGGCGGGAGCCGCGGCGGCGGTTGTGGGCGCGGCTGTGATGACGAGCGGTGTGCTCACCGCGGCGGCGCCGCAGGGCCACCCGACGCCGTCGTCGTCGGTCATCGCCCTGCCGCCCTCCTCGCCAAGGAGTGACGGCTACCAGCTGACCGACAGCAACTGGAACTACACCGAGCAGGAGCTTCGCGGGTCGCTGCTGGACTACATCGGTCCGGCGCAGATCGTGGCCCAGGACCAGTCGGAGGGCTCCAAGCTCGACCAGTGTGTCAAGCGGGTCTCCGCCAAGGTCGGCAAGGCTCCGTTCGCCGTCGACCAGGGCTTCTACAACGGGCAGGAGGCCAACATCATGGTCTTCTGGAACAACCGGGCCAAGAACACGGTGAGCGTTCACGTCATGGGTCCGCAGTGCGACAACGTGCGGAAGCCTGCTCTCGCACACTGGAAGTAGCCGGGAGACGGCACCGGGAGAACACCCGGAGAACACTGGAACAGGCCGCGGGCACCGCGGTCCGCGCCCCGCTGACGGGAGAGCCCGGTATGGATTCGTCCATGCCGGGCTCTCCCGTGCCGGGCGGGAATCACCGACGCCTAGGATCTGTTGACGCCACTGGCAACGACAGAGGGAAAGGCGCAACAGTGATCGACGTCCGAAATGTGATCATCATTGGATCGGGTCCCGCCGGTTACACCGCGGCTGTTTACTCCGCACGCGCCGACCTCAAGCCACTGGTCTTCGAGGGCTCGGTCACCGCGGGCGGCGCTCTGATGAACACGACCGAGGTGGAGAACTTCCCCGGCTTCCCCGACGGCATCATGGGCCCCGACCTCATGGACAGCCTGCGCAAGCAGGCCGAGCGGTTCGGCGCCGACCTGGTCGCCGACGACGTGGTCGAGGTCGACCTGACCGTCACCCCCAAGGTCGTCAAGACCGCCACCGACACCTACCTCGCCAAGGCCGTCATCCTGGCCACCGGCTCCGGCTACCGCGAGCTCGGCGTGCCCAACGAGAAGCGCCTGTCCGGCCACGGCGTCTCCTGGTGTGCCACCTGTGACGGCTTCTTCTTCCGCGGCCAGGACATCGTGGTCGTCGGCGGCGGCGACACCGCCATGGAGGAGGCCACCTTCCTTACCCGGTTCGCCAGCTCGGTGACCGTCGTGCACCGCCGCGGCGAGCTGCGCGCCAGCAAGATCATGCAGGATCGCGCGTTCGCCAACGAGAAGATCCGCTTCGTCTGGGACAGCGAGGTCGTCGACGTCCTGGGCGACGCCAAGGTCGCCGGGGTGCGCCTGCGCAACCTCAAGACCGGCGAGGAGAGCGAGCTCGCGGCCACCGGCCTGTTCATCGCCATCGGCCACGACCCCCGCACCGAGCTGGTCAAGGGCCAGGTCGAGCTCGACGACGAGGGCTACATCAAGGTCGACTCCCCCTCAACGCGCACCAACCTGGACGGTGTCTTCGCCGCGGGCGACGTCGTCGACCACATCTACCGCCAGGCGATCACCGCCGCCGGTACCGGCACCGCCGCGTCGCTGGACGCCGAGCGCTGGCTGGCCGAGCACGACAGCTGATCCACACCACACCACCGCAAAGAGGGAGCACAGGAACCTTGGGCACCATCAAGAACGTAACCGAAGCCAGCTTCGACGCCGACGTCCTGAAGAGTGACAAGCCCGTCATCGTCGACTTCTGGGCGGAGTGGTGCGGCCCGTGCCGCCAGGTTGCCCCGATCCTGGAAGAGATCGCCAACGAGCAGGGCGAGAAGCTGACCATCGTCAAGCTCAACGTCGACGAGAACCCGTCGATCGCCGGGACGTACGGCGTACTCCAGATCCCGACCCTGAACGTCTACAAGAACGGAGAGGTTGTGAAGCAGATCATCGGCGCCAAGCCGAAGGCCATGCTGCTTCGCGAGCTCGAGGGCATCATCTAGGTCCTTGTCCCCTTCGGGAACCGTCTCGCACGGGGCAGGTCCAAAGGGCCCCCTGCGGCTGTCGCACCCCACAGCGGAGCCGTACCAGCCGCTTTTCGAGCGGTCTCCACCCAGTGAAAGCCCCCTCGCGTCCCACCGCAGGGGGCTTTCGCACGTTCACGGGCACACCATCGCGGTCGTGAGGACGGTCACGGGCGCGATGAGTGTGGCGCCCGTTTCCTGGGTGCTCCTGAGAGGCCGGGCCCGAGGCCCTCAAATCGCCTCAGACGGGCCTTAGCGCTCTTTCCGGGGTCATGGAGCCGAGCAGCCTCTCCAGCGCCACCTCGACGTCCTCACGCCACGAAACGGCGGACTTGAGCTCGAGGCGGAGCCTGGGGAAGCGCAGGTGCGGCCTGACCGTCTTGAAACCGACCGAGAGCAGGTAGTCGGCGGGCATCACGCACGCTCCCGGCTGCTCCCACTTCAGGTCGCCGAACGCCTCGATCGCCCGCACCCCGCGCCGGGTCAGATCCTTGGCCACCCCCTGGACCAGCATCCGGCCCAGACCGCCGCCGGAGAACTCCGGAATGATGTGCGCGGTCATCAGCAGCACGGCGTCCGCACTGACCGGCGAGGTCGGGAACGCCACCGAACGGGGCACGTGGTTCGGAGGCGCGTAGAGCACGAAGCCCGCAGGAACGCCGTCCACATAGACGATCTTCCCGCAGCTGCCCCACTCCAGCAGGGTCGAGGAGATCCAGGCCTCTTTCTCCAGCCCGGGATCACCGGCCTCGACCGCGCGGTTGCCGTTCACGGGATCCAGTTCCCAGAAAACGCACCGGCGGCACCGGTACGGCAGGTCGTCGAGATTGTCAAGAGTGACGTTTGCCAGCCGACGCGACACCTGTTGGCCCCAATCCTGGCGAGACGAGTGCAAGCCATGGCGAAAAACGCGCGAAAACGGCGTCTCCAGCTGGCATCGTAGCTCAGTGCGGGCCCCGGTTTCAGGGTGTCCCGTCCCCACACGCAGACGACAACCACCACTGCCGTACCCTGGTTTCTCTAGCCTGAGCACTCCGTGCTCCCCGTAACCAAGGAGGTGGACCGTGCCCCAAGAGTCAGATCACGGTCAGGCCATCGCGTCCCAAGGGTCGCGCATCGACGCCTATGTCGATCGGTACGCCGCACGAGCTACCGGGATGGTCGCCTCCGAGGTTCGAGCTCTTTTCGCCGTCGCGTCGAGGCCTGAGGTGGTCTCGCTCGCGGGCGGCATGCCGTACGTCACCGCGCTTCCCCTCGACGTCGTGGGGGAGTTGGTCGCCGACCTGGTGGCCCGTCGCGGCCCCGTCGCACTTCAGTACGGCTCAGGCCAGGGGGACCCGCACCTGCGCGAGCAGATCTGCGATGTCATGCGCCTTGAGGGGATCGAGGCCAACTCGAACGACGTCGTGGTGACCGTCGGCTCACAGCAGGCCCTCGACCTGATCACCCGCATCTTCATCGACCCGGGCGACGTCATCCTTGCCGAGGGTCCCTCATATGTGGGCGCGCTGGGCACCTTCTCCGCCTACCAGGCCAAGGTCGTCCACATCGCCATGGACGACGAGGGGATCATCCCCGAATCACTGGCCCAGACCGTCTACGCGCTGCAGACGGCAGGCAACCGGATCAAATTCCTGTACACCGTCCCCAACTTCCAGAACCCTGCCGGGGTCACGCTCAACGTGTCGCGCAGGCAGCAGATCCTGGACATCTGCCAGCGGGCAGGCGTCCTGATCGTGGAGGACAACCCGTACGGCCTGCTCGGTTTCGAGGGCGAACCCATGCGGGCGCTGCGTGCCGACAGCTCGGACGGGGTCGTCTACCTCGGTTCCTTCTCCAAGACCCTGGCACCCGGTTTCCGCGTCGGCTGGGCCCTCGCGCCACACGCCATCCGCGAAAAGCTGGTGCTGGCGATGGAGTCGGCCGTCCTGTCCCACTCCACCTTCACCCAGCTCGCCGTCGGCCAGTATCTCGCCACCCAACCGTGGCGTGAGCAGATCAAGACCTTCAGGGAGCTCTACTGCGAGCGGCGCGACGCCATGCTCAGCGCCCTGGAGGCGCTGATGCCCGCAGACTGCACCTGGACCCGCCCCGCCGGTGGTTTTTTCGTCTGGGCCACCCTGCCCGAGGGATTGGACTCCAAGGCGCTGCTGCCCCGCGCGGTGGCAGAGCGGGTCGCCTTCGTGCCGGGCACCGGCTTCTACGCCGACGGTAGCGGCGCTCGCCACATGCGCCTGTCCTACTGCTATCCGGAGCCGGAGCGCATCCGTGAAGGCGTCCGCCGCCTGGCCGGAGTGATCGAGCAGGAGCTACAGGTGCGCGACACGTTCGGTCCGGGCGCGCCCGCTGACCGTGTCGGAGTCGACACTCCAGGCCCCGATCTCGCCTGACCCCCCCGGCGCGGTGGTCACCCACCTTCACCTCATCCGAAGGCCCCACCGCGCCGGCAGGGCAAGCGACACCTCCACCGTCAAAGACCTCCCACCATCCTCAAAAACCTTCCATCGCCGTCAAAGACCTTCCACCGCCCCGACGCGGAAACCCCGCACCGCGTTCGAGAGACCTCCCCCCGCAGCCCGCACCCCCTGCCACCCCGCGGCGCCCTTGCCCCAGTCGGCGCCACCTCCGGCATGTCCGGGATCCCTCACCCGGGTGGCCTCCGAAGGCCACTCCGGACGCCCCCTGAAGGCCCCCTGGACACCCCTCGAAGGCAACCTCCCGGGAGGCCCAGGCTCGTAGTACCCCCGCCACGGCCTGTCCTGGGGGCGGCAGCCCGCGCACCCCGAGGCGCCTGGCTGAGCACATCAGGAACCGCTGTCCGTGGCCAGGTAAACGTCGTAGGTGGCCCGTTCGAGGTCACCACTGATGGCCGGTTCAGGTCCCCACTTCTCCCACGTGGTGTTCGCGTGTCGTGGAGAGGGATGTGCCCTGAGCAGTGATCGTGACGGTGTTATCCAGTCACGAGATCACCGCTCAGGAGGCCGTCTCGCCAAGAAGTAGTCAACTTCGCAGGCATGGGACTTTAGATGGCCACCAGCGGCGGCACGCACCTGACCGTTGACAGCCGCCGCCGGTGAACGCGTCGGGACCGTCTAACACCACACACCCGATACGGCGCCCCACCTCTCCACGCTCGAACCCCCTCCACCGTCCCGGTGCCCCGGCGCCCCGGCACTCCTTCACCACATCCAGCCCACCGCCCCCACGCCCCAACGACATCACCCCACCCCCGAACCCTCCCAACACACCGATACGACAACCCCCCACCTCTTCGCGCCCGAATCCCCTCCATCACCCCAGCGCCCCAGCACCTCGGCACTCCTTCACCACATCCAGCCCACCACCCCCGCCCCCACGCCCTCCCAACACACCGATACGACGACCACCTACCTCTCACGTTCGGGCTCTTCCCCGGCGCCGGTACGGCGAGCAGTGAAACGAACCTGATCGGCGCCGATGGACGGTGCGTGACCCGGCGAACAACCGCCAGAGATGGCCGGACACCCGCTGGAGGCGGACAGCCGCCCGGACAGGCCGAAGGACAGGCACCCCTGGAGACAGCCGGCCACTCGGACTGGCTCGAAGACACCCGCCGGGGCAGTCAGCGTCCAGCACGGCAGTCCTGAGACGGTGCCGTTCGGAGCGCGTGGGGGAGTCGCCCCGTGTACCGGTGCGGCGATGCCGTACGGTGACGTCCGGCGTTCCGCCACGACGTCGCCTCGGACACTGGTGCCATAACCTCACTTCGGACGCTGTGCCGTACGGTGACTTCCGGCGCCGTTGTGCGGCGATCGCACCGGTCGCGTGAGAGTGACCCCAAAGGCTCGGCGTGGGCCGCGAAGAGAGGTATTTTCGGATGAGTGATCTGGGCCACGTGCTCGTTCTGGCGGGTGGGCTGTCCTACGAACGGGAGGTGTCCCTCCGGTCGGGCCGTCGCGTGAGCGAGGTGCTGCGCGGGGCGGGGGTCTCGGTGGAGACGCGCGACACCGACGCCTCCCTGGTGCCCTATGTGCTCGCCGACCCGCCGGATGCGGTTTTCGTCACCCTTCACGGCGGTGCGGGTGAGGACGGCGCCATCCGCTCGGTGCTGGAGCTTCTCTCGGTTCCCTACGTGGGTGCCGGTCCCGATGCGTGCAGGGTGGCCTTCGACAAGCCAACGGCCAAGACTGTCGTCCGCTCCGTCGGTCTACGCACCCCCGACTCGGTGACACTTCCCAAGGAGACCTTCCACGACCTCGGCGCCTCCGCGGTGCTGGCCCGCATCGTCGAGCGTCTTGGCCTTCCGTTGTTCGTCAAGCCGTCTCGCGGCGGCTCGGCCCTTGGCGCGTCGATCGTCCGTACCGCGGAGGATCTCTCCTCGGCCATGGTCGGTTGCTTCGCCTACGGCGACACCGCGCTGATTGAACGCTACATCGAGGGCGTCGAGGTCTCCGTCTCCGTGATCGACCTCGGCGAAGGACCGGTGGCTCTGCCGCCAGTCGAGATCGTGCCGGACGCGGGCGTCTACGACTACGCCGCCCGCTACACCGCGGGGCACACCGAGTTCTTTGCCCCGGCTCGGCTTTCTCCTGAATCCTCCGCCGCCTGCGCGGAGATGGCCGTCACGGCTCATACCGCACTCGGCCTTCGCGATGTCTCCCGCACCGACCTCATCGTCGACGGAGCGGGGCTTCCCTACTTCCTGGAAGTCAACGTCGCCCCAGGGATGACCGAGACCTCTCTGCTGCCCATGGCGGTGGAGGCCGCAGGCGACGACCTCGGCACCCTTTGCCGGGTTCTCCTGGAGCAGGCCGCAGCCCGCCACACCGCCTGATTCCTTCTTCCCTCACCTTGCGGCTGGCTTCTCACTTCCACAACCGGCGTCGGGCCACCCGGCGCCGGTCTCATCCGGCCATCTCCACTCCCTCGAGATCCACGACCCTCGTGGGTCTCGAGGTTCTTCCGTAGCGTCAGCACGGCGAGCAACGACGATCCACTCGGCCCACGTGCAGTGCCGGCGAGCGGCGCGCACCGGGTGTCGTCGACGCCATCTTCGACGCGGGCGTACTCAGCTTGGCTACCCGAGGACGGGACAGCCCCTTCTCGCCGCACCGCCCGGACCGTCTGCGTCTCTCACCCCTTAAGAGGCGTGTTTCACGTGAAACGCAGCCTCCTCGAAGGAGCACCAGATCTCGTTTCACGTGAAACACGGCTCACGTCGGAGAGTTCTCCGAGCTTCGTTTCACTTGACATCCTCCCGGCCCCAGAGGGACCGGGATTCCCGGCCGAAACCGAGTGGTTCGCGGTTCACAGCCCCACCCAGCGCCTGAAGGGCTCCCCGCGCTGCCACCCCATGCCCTGGGGCGGTCGCGCAACGCCAGCTTGGTTATCGCCAGCCCTATCACCGCAACAAGCCCCGCTAAGCAAATCCGGAGAACACCATGAGGAACCGCCCCGCATTTCCTCCTCGCTCCGAAGGACGGGGCATCCATGCTGGAGGAACGTGGTGAAACAGTCGCTCGTCAGGCGTCGACCTCCCCACGTACGGCGAGCCGGATATCGGCGATGAACGCGTCCACGTGCTCAGGGGTGGTGTCAAAGGCCGTCACCCACCGCACCACGTTCTCGGTCTCATCCCAGACGTGGAAGAGATATCGCTGCTGAAGCTCGGCGATCACTTTCTCTGGCAGCACGGGAAAGACGGCGTTCGACTGGACGGGATAGCGAAGCGAGACACCGGGAAGATCGGCGACGCCGTTCGCCAGACGGTGAGCCATGGCGTTGGCGTGCGAGGCGTTCCGGCGCCAGAGGTCGTCGGTGAGAAGCGCGGTCAACTGAGCGGAGACGAAGCGCATCTTGGAGGCAAGCTGCATGCCTTGCTTGCGCAGAAACAACGCGGGAGCGTCCAGCTCAGGCCTGAGGAGAACCAACGCTTCCGCGCCCATGGCGCCGTTCTTCGTGCCGCCGAAGCTGAGCAGGTCCACCCCGGCATCCGTGGTGAGCGCGCGCATCGAGCAACCCAGCTCGGCGGCAGCATTGGCCAGCCGGGCCCCGTCCATGTGCAGGAAGAGCCCGTGCGCGTGGGCGAACTCGGCAAGCCTGGTGATCTCGTCAGGGGTGTAGCAGGTGCCGCACTCGGTCACCTGGGAGATGGAGATGACACGGGGCTGGGAATGGTGTTCGTCACCCAGTACGCCGAGCCGATCACGGATGTCCTCCACCCTGATCTTGCCGTCGTCCGTGGGGAGGGGGACCAGCTTGGCGCCGAGCACGCGCTCCGCGGCGCCGCATTCGTTGGTGTTGATATGGGCGCTCTCCGGGCAGAGCACAGCGTCGTAGGACCGTAGGACGAGGCCGAGCCCCACAACGTTCGCGCCGGTGCCGTTGAGCATGGCGTAGGTGGTCGCCTGAGCGCCGAACTCGACGCGGAAGGCGTCTTCCATCGCCCGGGTCCAGGGATCGCCACCATAGGCGGGTGTGTCTGCCGTGTTCGCCTCGATGATGGCGGCGAGCACCGCGGGATGCACGCCCGCGTGGTTGTCACTGGCGAAACTCTTGGGGAAGGAAGAGGTGAAAGTCAGCACGAGATCCAGCCTAGGTCGCACCGTTTGGATCTTTCCGCCTGCCACGGTCGTCCGAATGACAGAAAAATCTGCCCAATCATCGAACGCCGAGACGAACCCTCGCTCCCGCCTTCCTCGTCCTATGAGCACTCGCGCTGCGTTCTGTGAGCACTCGCGCTGCGAGGTACGGGTCATCCTCAGGGACTGGCGCCCCGACTCGCGCTGCGTCTGTGAGCATTCGCGCTGCGGTCGGGAAGGGCTGCGGTCGGGAAGGTTCGCCGGCTTACGCACCGCTCGTCGGCACCGATCGAGTTCGTTTCACAGCCACCGCCCCGGCGCCGTGGAAGGGCTCGACCGTGATGGAGATGCGGTGCCAGGCGGCTCTCGGTATGGCCGGTTGGAAACACCACGCATGGCGTACCGGCGCGGGCGTGGCCATCAAGGGGCTGTACGAAAACGGCCTCCGTGTTTCACGTGAAACACGGAGGCCGTAGCGGACTGGAAGATCACTCCTCGGCCAGTTGCATCGAGCCCGGAGCCATCGTCGCGATGATACGTTCAAGATCGTCGATGGTTGCGAACTCCACGACGATGCGCCCCTTGCGGCGACCGAAGTCCACCTTCACCCGAGTCTCGAAGCGGTCGGAGAGACGGTCGGCCAGATGGCGAAGCGTGGGTTCCTCCGGCTGTCTCGCCCTAGGAGCCTTGGGGGTGGAAGCAGGGGCGGCCTTGGCGTCGCCCACTGCCACAATCTCCTCGACCGCGCGGACCGAGAGCAGCTCCGCCACGATCCGGTCCGCGAGGCGCTCCTGTGCTCCGGGGTCGTCCAGGGCCAGGAGTGCTCGCGCGTGTCCGGCGGTGATCACGCCCGCCGACACACGGAGCTGGACCTTGGAGGGCAGGTTGAGCAGACGCAGGGTGTTCGTCACGTGGGAGCGGGAACGGCCGACGCGGGTGGCGAGCTGCTCGTGGGTGGCGCCGAAGTCGTCGAGAAGCTGCCGGTAGGCCGCCGCCTCCTCCAGGGGGTTGAGCTGTTCGCGCTGGAGGTTCTCGATGAGCGCGTCCAGCAGGAGCTTGTCCTCCTGGGTGCTCCGTACGATCGCGGGGATCTCGGAGAGCCCCGCGAGCTTCGAGGCGCGCCAGCGGCGCTCCCCCATGATCAGCTCGTAGTTCCCCTCGCCGACCGAACGCACCACGACGGGCTGGAGGAGACCCACCTCACGAATCGAGGCAGCCAGATCGTCCAGGGCCTGGTCGTCGAAGATGTCCCGGGGCTGGCGCGGGTTGGGTGCGATGTCCCCGACGGGGATTTCAAGGAAGTAGGCGCCCGCGACCGGCTTGAGACCTGCGGGCTGCTGGACCGTGAGATCGGGCGTGACGAGGGTCATGATCGGCGACGGTGCCTGCGTCTCCACCACGGCCGGCCCTGTCGGGATGAGCGCTCCCAGCCCCTTGCCCAGGCCCCTCGGCGTCTTACCTACCACAGTCTCTCCCCCGGCTCAGGGTTCCGTCCTCGATGGTCTTCACGATGACGACGGCCGCGGATCTCTGCGCGCTCACACGGCGGCGCCACGGTAGGCGATCTCACGGGCCGCGTCCATGTAGGCCATCGCACCGCTGGAACCCGGGTCGTAGGTCATGACCGACTGACCGTAGCTCGGCGCCTCGGAGACGCGGACGCTCCGCGGGATCAGCGTCTTCAACACCGTGTCCCCGAAATGAGACCGAACCTCCTCGGCGACCTGCGAGGCCAGTCTGGTCCTGCCGTCGTACATCGTCATCAGGATGGTGGACAGATCGAGTGTGGGGTTCAGGTGCGCGCGGACCAGGTCCACGTTCCGCAGCAGCTGGCCCAGTCCTTCGAGCGCGTAGTACTCGCACTGGATGGGGATCAGCAGCTCGTTCGCAGCCATCAGCGCGTTGACGGTCAGCAGGCCGAGCGAAGGAGGACAGTCGATGAGGATGTAGTCGAACTCAACCTCGGTGTACGCCGCCAGCGCGCGCTGCAGGCGGGCCTCACGGGCGACCATGGAGACCAGCTCGATCTCGGCGCCCGCCAGGTCGATCGTGGCGGGCGCGCAGTAGAGCCCGGGCATCTCCGGGACTTCCTTCACGACCTCCGCGAGAGGCACGTCCTCGACCAGGACCTTGTACATGTCAGGCACGTCACCGCGATGCTCGATGGACAGCGCAGTCGAGGCGTTGCCCTGCGGGTCGAGATCCACGACGAGCACCCGCTGGCCGTGTATGGAGAGCGCGGCCGCGAGGTTCACCGATGTCGTGGTCTTTCCCACACCGCCCTTCTGGTTGGCGACGGTGAAGATGCGAGTCTTGGGCGGCCGGGGCCAGTCGCCGTCTCGTCCCCCGACGATCTCTCCGGGAGCGGCCGTTGTCGTCTGAGCCGATGTTTCACGTGAAACCACTGAGCTGAGTGCCTCTCGTACCAACGGCGATTCGCCGGGATTAAGGGGGGGCTGGGTCACGGTCGTCGTCCTTTCAACCGGCCTGACAGCAACGGCGGAAGCCGGGGTTGGCCAGCCCAGACCAGAAGGGCGCTCACAGGGCGGGGCGACAGGACCCGCAGGCCAGCCGAGACCGCCTCCCGCGCTCACAGTCGCACTTCCACGGTCATTCACTGGCCTCGTACTCGCTTTGCTCGGTCTGTTCTACTGGCCTCGCGCCCGCTTGGCCCGCGAGGCACGATCCTTACGGCGAGTGCCCTGCTGTACTCCTCCGGCGGCCCGACCGGCGACCACCCGGATGAGAGTTGCAGGCGGCTCGACCTTACCGTGCCCGACCGATACAAGCTCGGCGGTTCGCACCCCGCTGGACCGCAATTGCTCCTCGGCGTCCGCCAGCTCCTCCGCTGCCCGCTCTCCCTTCAGGGCGAGAAGCTCGCCGCCCTCGCGCAGCAGAGGCAACGACCACTTCAGCAACCGGTCGAGCGGCGCGACCGCGCGCGCGGAGGCGACATCGAACTCACGCTTGCCGACGAACTCCTCGGCCCGCCCGCGCAGCACCTCGACATTGCCGAGCTTCAGGGTTTCCACGCACTCCTGGAGGAACACCGTCCGGCGCAGGAGAGGCTCAAGGAGGGTGACCCTGATGTCAGGGCGCACGATCGCCAGCACCAGGCCGGGAAGCCCGGCCCCCGACCCGATGTCCACAAGGCGAACCTCCTCGGGCACCGCTTCGGCGACCACCGCGCAGTTGAGCAGGTGACGATCCCAGATGCGGGGCACCTCGCGAGGGCCAAGCAGCCCGCGCACCACTCCGGGCCCAGCCAGCAGCCCCGCGAACGCCTCTGCCCTGGACCAGGCATCGCCGATGAACACCTCGTGCGCAACCTCAGGTGGCTCGGGGATCTGGTCGCTCACTCGACGCTCACTCTTCCTCGGAAAATGCTTTCGGCAGGGTGTTCTAAGGCTAACGGCCCGCTTCACGCCGCCGTACAACGGCGGGCCGGGAAGAGACGTGAGAGAAGGGTGTGAAACCACTCAGCGGGGACATGCGCGGGCAAGAACAGCAGAGCACCAGCCTGCGGCACGAGCGGAAACAGGGGACACCAGCCCGTCGCACGAGCGGAAGCGGCGGGAACACCGGCCTGCGGCACGGGCTGGACATGAAAAAAGGCCGCCGCCCCTGTGGCCAGAGGCGGCGGCCTTTCATCATTTATGCCGTTATGCGGGAAGGACCACCACGAAGCGCCGGGGCTCCTCGCCCTCGGACTCACTGCGCAGGCCCGCCGCCGCGACCGCGTCGTGCACGACCTTGCGCTCGAACGGGGTCATCGGCTGCAGGGACTTGGGCTCGCCGTTGCGCTTAACATCTGCGGCGATCTTGGTGCCCAGCTCGGTCAGCTCGGTACGGCGCCGCTCGCGGTACCCGCCGATGTCCAGCATGAGCCGGGAGCGCTCTCCCGTCTGGCGGTGAACTGCGAGGCGGGTCAACTCCTGAATCGCCTCCAGCACCTCGCCGTTGGGGCCGACGAGGTCGCCCCCCTTGATGTCCACGACCGACACCACGGCGCGATCGCCTTCGACGTCCATGTCAATGTCACCGTCGATGTCGGCGATGTCGAGCAGACCCTCGACGTAGTCCGCCGCGATCTCGCCTTCCTGCTCCAGCGCAGCGAGATCCGGAGCCGCTTTCACGGTCTCCTTTTCGGCCTCGGCCTCGGTCACGTCCGGCCACTCCTTCGTGCTGTCGGGGTTGATCGTCAGGACTTCTTACTGCCCGTCCGCTTACTGCGGGGCTGGCGGGTGGGCTGCTGGCGGATCGCCTTGGGCTCGGGCACGGTGGCGGGAGGCACCTCGGGCTCGGGATCGCTCTTCATGACCTTGCTCAGCAGGCTCGGCTTGGGCTCGGGCGTCACCAGGTTGCCCTTGGCGTCCATCACGGGAGAGGGGTGGCGGCTGTAGAACCAGTGCTGCTGTCCCAGGGTCCAGAGGTTGGTGGTGACCCAGTAGAGGATCAGACCGAGGGGGAAGTTCAGCGAGAAGACCGCGAACAGCGGCGAGATGTACATCAGGATCTTCTGCTGCTGCGCCATCGGGTTGTCCGGCATCTGGGCCATCGAGCGGCCAACGCTCTGCCGGACGGTGAGGAAGGTGGTCAGCGAGCTGATCGCCACGAAGACCGCCAGGACGACCTTCGTCTGGATCGGGTTGGCGCCGAGCGCCTCGATCTGTGACGCGTCGGTCCAGAAGGTCGCGGGCAGCGGGGCACCGAAGACGTGCGCGGCTCGGGCGCTGTCGACCAGTTCCTGCGACATGCCGAACTTGAGCTGGCCGTGGGCCATGGCGTTCAGCACGGTGAACATCGAGATGAAGATCGGGAACTGGGCCACGATCGGCAGACAGCCGCCGAGCGGGTTGGCCCCCTGCCCCTGGTACAGCGCCATGACCTCCTGGTTCATGCGCTGCTTGTCGTTCTTGTACCGCTTGCGGATCTCCTGGACCTTCGGAGCCAGTTCCTGCATCTTCTTCGAAGAACGCATCTGCTTGAGGAAGAGGGGGAACAGCAGCAGTCGCATCAGCACCGTCAGGGTGACGATGGTCAGCGTCCAGGTCAGCCCACCGTTCGGGTCGAGGAAGCTGCTATAGCCCTGGTGTATCCAGGTGATGACTTGGGCGACGGCTGTGTAAAGCCAGTTCAGCCAGGACAGCTCCACCGAGCTAGCTCCCTTGCGTTTCGTCGGACCGGCCCGGGCGCGGGGGCACCGGGTCAAAACCTCCGGGATGGAATGGGTGGCAACGCCCGATTCTCCGGATCGTCAACCATGTGCCGCGCAACGCGCCGTGGACGGCCACCGCCTCGAGCCCGTAGGCGCTGCACGAGGGATGGAAACGGCAACGGGGACCCAGAAGAGGGCTCACATAGCTCCGGTAGAACCGGATAGGAGCCATCAGGGTCCTGGCAGCCGGGGAAACCCCGGCAGTATGCTGCCCCGTCATCATCGCCCATCCCTGTGAGCCGTTGAAGGCTCTCGCCGCCTGAGTAAACGATCCAGCGCGACATCGAGTTCGGCGGCAAGGCGCTCGCTTCGCGCGGACGCGGCCGGTGGATTGGCGCGTACAACCAGCAGGCTACCTCGCGGAAGACGGTCGAGACGGTCTCGCATGAGGTGTCTCAGCTGACGTTTGACTCGATTCCGGATGACCGCGCCTCCAACGGCGCGGCTCACGACAAATCCCACCAGGGGGGGTTCGTCCGTTTCCGCACGCATGCCAAAATGCGCGACCAGGGTGGGACGGCCTGCACGGCTTCCCTTTCTGACCGCGCTGGCGAACTCCTCGCCCCGGCGCATGCGGGACACGGACGGCAACACGAGAGGACCTTGGTTGACCCTGGGCAGGTACGGCTATCGCCCGCCGACGTCACGGCCGACGGGCGATGGGTCGCTGCTGCCTCGGCCCGGCGGCGAGGCCGGGCACAACGGATGCGTCAGGCCGAGAGCTCGGCGCGGCCCTTGCGACGACGGGCGGCCAGGATGGCGCGACCTGCGCGGGTGCGCATGCGCAGCCGGAAGCCGTGGGTCTTCGCACGACGACGGTTGTTCGGCTGGAAAGTACGCTTGCTCACGAGTGGGCTCCAGGCTCAAGGGCGTCCCCAGCACATGGGGACGCTCGACAGTGACTGGCCTGCCGAAAGCGGGGCATGCGAAATAGCCGCCGCGTGACAAGCCGACCGTCGTACGGTACGGGCAACGCTGGCCTAGGTCAAACCGAGAACACGCGGATATAAGTTATCCACGAATCCACAGCCCCTTTTTCCACCGACGCCTCGCCGTCCACAGGATGTGCACTCAGCCTCCCCCACACTGCCACTAGGCTGTGGACAACGTCTTGAACACAGGCTGTGGACAGGGCTACTGTCGGCCCTTCCAGCCCCTACTCACCGCTGCCTGGACGTACCGGGCGGCAGGCGAGGGGCTGTGCACACCGTGTGGATTCGATGTGGATTCCAGGCAGCGACCCCGAGCGGGCAACAGGGGCGCCGACATGTGGATAACGGGGGAATCCGATGCGCCCGGCGGCCATCGGTGTGGATAAACAGATCGCGGTGAGCTCATGCGGGGGCCGCGTCGACAGGAGGATGGCCGGGCATGGACGGTATGGACCTCGGCGAAGTATGGGCGCGGGCGTTGGAGAACTCCCTCAACGCGAGCGTCCCTTCCCAGCAGCGCGTCTGGCTCAGCATGACCCGGCCCTTCGGCCTCATGAACGACACCGTGGTGCTCGCAGCCCCGACCGATTTCGCCAGAGATGTCCTGGAAAACAAGCTTCGTCCGCTGATCAGCCACGCGCTCTCCCAGGAATTCGGCCGCCCGATGCGGGTCGCGGTCATGGTCGACCCCAGCGCAGCGGGTTCGGACCCCGGCGGCGTGCCTCGCCCCGAGCCTTATCCCCAGGCCCCCTCGCAGGGTTATCCCCAGGCTGGGGGACCACAGCAGGGTTATGCACAGCCGGTGACCTCCCAGCACCACAGCGCTTCCGGCCTCCAGCACCCTTTCCAGGGGGTGGGGCCCGCCACATCGTCATCCACCGACTATCCACAGCATCAGCCACAGGGGCAGACGTTTCCCTACGGCTATCAACAGGCTGAGGAGTCTGCGCAGCCGTACCTGCCCGTCGAACCCCCCGCGTCGGGCCCGGTGGAGCAGGGCAGCGGGTACGGCCGAGGCGGCTACACCCCGCAGCCCGCGCCCCCGCGTCCGGAATCCGATGGTTTCGAGCGACATGGGCAGAACTTCGACCGGCCGACCCCGACGCAGGCGGCGGGCCCCGTGCAGAACAGATGGGACGGCAGGAGCGGCCGTACCCAGGGAGAACCCGCCCGCCTCAACCCGAAGTACACATTCGAGACGTTCGTCATCGGTTCCAGCAACCGCTTCGCCCACGCGGCCGCGGTCGCGGTGGCCGAGGCGCCGGCGAAGGCCTACAACCCGCTGTTCATCTACGGCGACTCCGGCCTGGGGAAAACCCACCTGCTGCACGCGATCGGCCACTACGCCCAGAGCCTCTACGACGGCGCCAGGGTGAGATACGTCAGCTCGGAGGAGTTCACCAACGACTTCATCAACTCCATCCGCGACCACAAGGCCGACAACTTCCGCGGCCGGTACCGGGCTGTGGACATCCTGCTCGTCGACGACATCCAGTTCCTCGAGGGTAAGGAGCAGACGCAGGAGGAGTTCTTCCACACCTTCAACACCCTGCACAACGCCAACAAGCAGATCGTCATCTCCAGCGACCGCGCCCCGAAGCAGCTGGTCACCCTGGAGGACCGGCTGCGCAACCGGTTCGAGTGGGGCCTGATCACCGACGTCCAGCCGCCCGAGCTGGAGACCCGCATCGCGATCCTGCGCAAGAAGGCGATCCAGGAGGGCCTGGCCGCGCCGCCCGAGGTGCTGGAGTACATCGCCAGCCGCATCTCCACCAACATCCGCGAGCTGGAGGGCGCGCTCATCCGGGTCACCGCGTTCGCCAGCCTCAACAGGCAGTCGGTCGACCTGCAGCTCACCGAGGTCGTGCTCAAGGACCTGATCACCGAGGACGCCGGGTCCGAGATAACGGTCGCCACGATCATGGCGTCGACCGCGGCCTACTTCGGTCTGTCGATCGACGACCTGTGCGGTGGGTCGCGCTCGCGTGTCCTGGTCACCGCCCGGCAGATCGCCATGTACCTGTGCAGGGAACTGACCGACATGTCGCTGCCGAAGATCGGCCAACAGTTCGGCGGCCGTGACCACACCACGGTCATGCACGCCGACCGGAAGATCCGCTCGCTCATGGCCGAGCGCCGGTCGATCTACAACCAGGTCAACGAGCTGACCACCAGGATCAAGCAGCAGTCGCGCAATGGATGAGATTTCCCCCGGCGTGATGCACAGGCTGTGGAAAACCTTGTGGATCAATGGTGCGGGCCCGCCGGGCGACGCGGACTGGGGGGTTCCACCGTGAACATGCCGGTTTCGATGGTTTCGGCACGCTCGAGCGAGCTGGGGACAACTCTGGGGAGAACCTGGGGAGAACCTGGGGAGAACTCGTGGACATCCTGGGGACGCCCTGTGAAGAGAGTTATCCCCAAGGACAAAACGACCTCTTACCCGGTGGAGAACCTGGGGAAACCTCGTGGATAACCGGTGGATGAACGGTCCATGATCTGGGGACGGCCTGTGTGTACAGCTCGGTTCTCCCCAGCCCCACGAGTTCTCCACACCGTCCACCCACACCTCCGGTGGATGAAAAAACCATAGCTGAGCTGCGGAAACATAGGCTTTCCACAGTTTCCACCGCCCCTAATGCGATGACCCCCTGTATCTCTAACTAGGAAACTCAAGACCCATAGAAAGGGTTCCGGGGGAGCGAGCGTGCGGGACAGTGAACACTTGAACCCAAGGCACCGAGCGGACAGCGCTCGACACACAGGAGGCAGATCCACGTGATGTTCCGTATCGAGCGAGACGTGCTCGCTGAGGCGGTCGCATGGACGGCACGCAGCCTGCCGGCGCGCCCTTCCGTGCCGGTGCTCGCCGGCATGCGCCTGGAGGTCACCGAGAAGGGGCAGCTCAAGCTCTCCGGCTTCGACTACGAGGTGTCCGCGGAGGTCACCCTCGAACCGCAGACCGGTGAGGCGGGCGTCGTGCTCGTCTCGGGCAAGCTCCTCGCCGAAATCACCAGGGCGCTCCCCGCACAGCCTGTGGACTTCGTCGTCGAGGGCGCGAAGGCGGTCGTCACCTGTGGCAGCGCCCGGTTCACACTTCTCACCATGCCTGTGGAGGACTACCCCTCCCTGCCGACCATGCCGCCCGCCGCCGGCCGGGTCGGCAGCGACGTGTTCGCCTCCGCCGTCAGCCAGGTCGCCGTCGCCGCGGGTAAGGACGACACCCTGCCGATGCTCACCGGCGTGCGTATGGAGATCGAGGGCGACACCGTCACCCTCGCCGCGACCGACCGCTACCGCCTCGCCGTACGCGAGCTGAAGTGGCAGCCCGGCCAGCCCGACTTCTCCGCGGTCGCGATGATCCCCGGCAAGACGC
This sequence comes from Streptosporangium sp. NPDC051023, assembly GCF_040689595.1. NCBI lineage: Bacteria > Bacillati > Actinomycetota > Actinomycetes > Streptosporangiales > Streptosporangiaceae > Streptosporangium > Streptosporangium sp. NPDC051023. Next base: position 50,250 of record NZ_JBFBCE010000048.1, read on the forward strand.
TCGCCGACGCGGCCAAGGCCCTGGGCAGCACCGGCGCCGAGGTCGAGGTCGCGATGAGCTCCGTCGGCGGGACCGGCGAGGGCATGATCGGTTTCTCCAGCGCGGGCCGCCGCACGACCACCCGCCTGCTCGACCCCGAGTTCCCCAAGTACCGCTCGCTGCTGCCGACGGAGTTCTCCGCCAAGGCCGAGTTGTCCACAAGCACCTTCGTCGAGGCCGTCAAGCGCGTGGCCCTGGTCGCGGAGCGCAACACCCCGGTGCGGCTCGCCTTCCGCGACGGCGAGGTCGTCCTGGAGGCGGGCAGCGGCGACGAGGCACAGGCGGTCGAGGTGCTGCCCGTCGACTTCGAGGGCGACGACATCAACATCGCCTTCAACCACCAGTTCCTGCTTGAGGGGCTGGGCGCGATCGACTCCGACGTGGCCAGGCTGCAGATGACCACCTCGACCAAGCCCGCCATCCTCACCGGTGGAAAGCCTGTGGACGAGGAGGGCGTTCCTGACTACCGCTACCTGATCATGCCCATCCGCCTGTCGAGCTGACGCGACCCCTGATCTCTCGGCCCCCTGGAGCCCGCTGAGGAGGCCTGTGAGGCCCGTGAGGCGGGTGGGGCGGGGTTGGGCCGACGTCCGGGTGACGGACGCGGGCAGGGGGTCTCTCAGCGCCTTCCGCGCCTTTCGGGCCGGAACGGTCGTGCGCACCGTACGGGATGCCCACCGGTGTGGGCGCAAACCTGTGAACAGACCGGAGAGAAGCGGGCGGGGCTGGATACTTGTGGGCGGGGCCGGGCAGTTTGGCCTGGCCGCGCGCATCGGTCCGGCACGACGTTCTCCACAGCCCTGTGAGTGGTCCCGCCGGTGGAAAACGCCAGCCCGGTACGGCTCGCGCCGGCGCGTCCGGCGTAGGTGGATGATGGAACCCTGAAGGGGGTGCTCATATGCAGATCGGCATGGTCGGGCTGGGCAAGATGGGCGGCAACATGGCCGAGCGGCTGCGCCGCGGCGGCCACGATGTCGTCGGTTACGACCGTGACCCGGCGGTCAGCGACGTCTCGGGCCTGAAAGAACTGGTCGACCGGCTCCAGCAGCCGCGCGCCGTGTGGGTCATGGTCCCCGCGGGCGCGCCGACCCAGGCCACGATCGAGGAACTCGGCAACCTGCTGTCCGAGGGCGACATCGTGATCGACGGTGGCAACTCGCACTATCTCGACGACCAGAAGCATGCGGCCGAACTCGGCGCGAAGGGCATCGGATTCGTCGACTGCGGGGTGAGCGGCGGTGTCTGGGGGCTGCAGAACGGCTACGCCCTCATGGTCGGCGGCGCGGACGGCGACGTCCAGCGGCTGATGCCGATCTTCGACACCCTCAAGCCGGAGGAGGGCGGCTTCGTCCACGCGGGAGCCGTCGGCGCGGGACATTTCGCGAAGATGGTCCACAACGGCATCGAGTACGGCATGATGCAGGCCTTCGCGGAGGGCTGGGAGCTGCTCGAGGCCTCCGACGTCGTGACCGACGTACCGGGCGCCTTCGCCAGCTGGCGGCACGGCACCGTCATCCGCTCCTGGCTGCTCGACCTGATGGTCCGCGCGCTCAAGGAGGACCCGGACCTGGCGGACCTCAAGGGCTACGCGCAGGACTCCGGCGAGGGCAGGTGGACGGTCCAGGCGGCCGTCGACCACGCGGTCCCGCTGCCGGTCATCACCGCCGCGCTGTACGCCAGGTTCGCCTCCCGCCAGGAGGACTCACCGGCCATGAAGGTCGTCGCGGCCCTGCGCAACCAGTTCGGCGGGCATGCGGTCACCGCCAAGGAGGGCCAGGTCGCCAAGGGCGCGGACGCCCCCGGCGCCGATGTCGTCCCTCCGGCCGAGGCGGACAGGTAACCCCTTTCCACGAAGACAGGCGGGCGCGAGCCGAACGCGGCGCCGACCAGGCCTGAGACCGACCGGCCCCGCTCCGGCCCCGCTCCCGTCCGGCCCGGGGCCGCGGCGGGGCTCCGGTGACAGACGGGGACGGCTAGTCTTCCTGGGGTGCACGTCGCCCACCTCTCGCTGACCGACTTCCGGTCCTACGACACCGTCGACCTCGGCCTGGAGCCGGGCGTCACGGCGTTCGTCGGACCGAACGGGCAGGGCAAGACCAACCTGGTCGAGGCACTGGGCTACGTCGCGACCCAGTCGAGCCACCGGGTCGCCAACGACGGGCCACTGGTGCGTCAGGGCGCGGCGCGGGCGATCGTGCGGTCGGTCGTCGTGCACGAGGACCGGCGGGCGCTGATCGAGCTGGAGATCAACCCCGGGAAGGCCAACCGGGCCAGGTTGAACCGCTCACCCGTCTCCCGTCCACGCGACGTCATCGGCATGCTGCGCACTGTCCTGTTCGCTCCCGAGGACCTCGCCATGGTCAAGGGCGACCCCTCTGAGCGCCGTCGCTACCTCGATGACCTGCTGGTGGCCAGGGCCCCCCGCTTCGCCGGGGTCCGCGCCGACTACGACCGGGTGCTCAAACAGCGCGGCGCCCTGTTGCGTACGGCCGCGCAGGCCCGGCGCGGTGCCCGGAGCGGGCGGCGGGCGGAGAACGACTCCGCGTTCGCCGCCGCAGGGGCGGGAGACCCGTTGAGCACACTGGAGGTCTGGGACGCCCACCTGGCCAAGTACGGCGCAGAGCTGCTCGCCGCCCGCCTCGAGCTGATCGAGGAGCTGCGCCCGCTGGTCGCCGCCTCCTACGCGGCGCTCGCCCCCAACTCAGCCCCCGCGTGCCTCGACTACCGGGGCACCCTCCCGGCGCGGGAGGGCAAGGAGCAGGGGGTTCCAGTGGACGCCGACGCGCAGACAGGACGCGAGGACCTGGAACAGCGGATGCGCGCCGCCCTGCTCGAAGTCCGCGGTTCCGAGCTCGAACGCGGCGTCACGCTCGTCGGCCCGCACCGCGACGACCTGTTCCTCGGGCTCGGAGACCTGCCCGCGCGCGGCTATGCCAGCCACGGCGAGTCGTGGTCGTTCGCGCTGGCGCTCAGGCTGGCCGCCTACGACCTGCTCAGGAGTGACGGCGGCGATCCCGTGCTGATCCTCGACGACGTCTTCGCCGAGCTGGACAGCCAGCGCCGCCGCCGCCTCGCCGAGATCGTGGCCCCCGCGGAGCAGGTGCTGATCACCGCCGCGGTCGCCGCCGACGTGCCCGCCGAGCTGGTCGGGGCCCGGTTCGACGTCACGGAGGGAAGTGTGGCCCGTGTCCGATGACCGACGGGCCGCGCGCGGCCCTGCTCCGCAGGCGGCGTCCCCCGCGCCCGCCGTTCCCCAGAAGGGACAGGCCGAGCAGTCGGGGCAGGCCGCGGCGAGGAACGCGGCCGCGACGGGCGCCGCGATGGCGAGGGAGAAACTTGCCCAGGCCAAGGCGGACGCCGCGAAACGGGGACAGCTGCCCCGCCGCGAGCCGCGGCGCAAGCAGTACGGCCCGCGCAGGGACTACGGCGATCCCCAGCTTTTCGGCAGGGCCATCGCCGACCTGCTCGCCGATCGGGGGTGGGAGCAGCCCGCCGCGGTCGGCGGGGTCTTCGGCCGCTGGCAGGAGATCGTCGGCCCCGATCTGGCCGCCCACACCAAGCCCGAGACCTTCGCCGACGGGGAGGTCCTGGTCGTCGCCGACTCGACGGCCTGGGCGACCCAGGTCAGGCTGCTGGCGAGAACGCTGGTCAGAAGGTTGAACGAGGAGCTCGGGGACGGAACCGTACAGCGTGTGAGAGTGCGGGGCCCGCAGAACGGACCGCGCCAGAGCGGTGGCCTGCGCGTCACCGGCAGCCGTGGTCCCGGCGACACCTACGGATGATTCACAAGCCGGGAAACGGATCAGCGGCCTTTCTGACGCGGTGACCCCCCTCCGTGTAGGGGGATGTTCGAGAGGATGGTCGACGCGCGACAGAGGCTTTCAGAGCCCGTCAATGCCACACGACACGTTCCGAGCCGCTAGAATGAAATCGAATTCCGGACACGTCCGCTTGCGTGTCACCCCGGCCTCATAGCCGACTCCCCTGGGTGAACGCATCGGGGCATTCACGACGGTGACGGGCACGGCGGGGCTGACAGGCTCTCTCGCCGCGTGTCCGCGGCAGGAGGATTTCGCACTTGTCCTACGACGCTAGCTCAATCACCGTCCTCGAAGGACTCGAGGCGGTCCGTAAGCGCCCAGGCATGTACATCGGCTCGACCGGGGAACGCGGTCTGCACCACCTCGTCTACGAGGTTGTGGACAACTCCGTCGACGAGGCCCTGGCCGGACACGCGAACAGGATCGAGGTGACCCTCCTCGCCGACAACGGCGTCAGGGTCATCGACAACGGCCGAGGCATCCCGGTCGGCATCGTCGAGGCGGAGGGCCGCCCCGCCGTCGAGGTCGTCCTGACCGTGCTGCACGCGGGAGGCAAGTTCGACAGCAAGTCGTACGCCGTCTCCGGCGGTCTGCACGGCGTCGGCGTCTCGGTGGTGAACGCCCTGTCCACGACGCTGGAGGTGGAGATCCGCACTGACGGCCATTACTGGCGGCAGAGCTACTCCCACTCCAAGCCGACCGCCCCCCTGGCGAAGGGGGAACCGACCGAGGAGACCGGCACCTCGATCACCTTCTGGGCCGACGACACCATCTTCGAGACCACCACGTGGAGTTTCGAGACGCTCTCGCGCCGCTTCCAGGAGATGGCCTTCCTGAACAAGGGCCTGACGATCTCGCTGCGCGACGAGCGGCCCGACCACGTGGTCAACGGCGAGCCGACCGAGGTGGTCTACCACTACGAGGGCGGTCTGTCGGACTTCGTCCAGCACCTGAACTCCAAGAAGGAAGCCGCGCACGTCTCGGTGATCGACTTCGAGGAGCACGGCGAGGGGATCTCCGTGGAGATCGCCATGCAGTGGAACAACTCCTACAGCGAGTCGGTCTACACCTTCGCCAACACCATCAACACGGCCGAGGGTGGCACCCACGAGGAGGGCTTTCGCGCCGCGCTGACGTCGATCGTCAACCGCTACGCGCGTGAGCAGAAGTTCCTCAAGGAGGGCAAGGACGACAACCTCACCGGTGAGGACATCCGTGAGGGTCTCACCGCGATCATCTCGGTGAAGCTGGCCGACCCGCAGTTCGAGGGCCAGACCAAGACCAAGCTGGGCAACACCGAGGCCAAGTCGTTCGTGCAGAAGGCCTGCAACGACCACCTGCGCGACTGGTTCGAGCGCAACCCCGGCGAGGCCAAGGACGTCATCAACAAGTCCCTGCAGGCCTCACGCGCCCGTCTCGCGGCCCGCCAGGCCCGCGACCTCACCCGGCGCAAGTCGCTGCTCGAGTCGGGCTCAGGCCTGCCGGGCAAGCTGGCCGACTGCCAGTGGAGCGACCCGGAGAAGTGCGAGCTGTTCATCGTCGAGGGTGACTCGGCGGGCGGCTCGGCCAAGGGCGGCCGCGACTCCAAGTTCCAGGCCATCCTGCCCATCCGCGGCAAGATCCTGAACGTGGAGAAGGCCCGCATCGACAAGGTGCTGAAGAACACCGAGGTCCAGGCGTTGATCACCGCCATGGGCACCGGCGTCCACGACGAGTTCGACATCACCAAGCTCCGCTACCACAAGCTCATCCTGATGGCGGACGCCGACGTCGACGGCCAGCACATCAACACGCTGCTGCTGACGCTGCTGTTCCGTTTCATGCGGCCGCTGATCGAGGCGGGGCACGTCTACCTTTCGCAGCCGCCGCTCTACAAGATCAAGTGGGACCGCAGGGGCGAGGACGCCTCATACGCCTACTCCGACCGTGAGCGCGACGCGATCATCGAGGACGGCATGTCCCGGGGCAAGCGCGACCCGCGCCTGCACGACGGCATCCAGCGGTTCAAGGGTCTGGGCGAGATGAACGCCGGCCAGCTCTGGGACACCACGATGAACCCGGACACCCGGGTGCTCCTCCAGGTCACCCTCGACGACGCCGCCCAGGCCGACGAGCTGTTCAGCGTTCTCATGGGTGAGGACGTCGAGGCTCGCCGCTCCTTCATCATCAGGAACGCGAGAGACGTCCGTTTCCTCGATGTGTAGCGGTAGCCGTACAGACTTCTCTTTCGAAAAGGACCAGCACCCGTGACGGATGTGAACACTCCGCCCGCAGAGCGCATCGAACCGGTCGACATCCAGTCGGAGATGCAGCGCAGCTACATGGACTACGCGATGTCCGTCATCGTGTCCCGTGCGCTGCCCGACGTCCGCGACGGGCTCAAGCCGGTGCACCGCCGCGTGCTCTACGCCATGTACGACGGCGGCTACCGTCCCGACCGCGGTTACTTCAAGTGCTCACGCGTCGTCGGCGACGTGATGGGGTCCTACCACCCGCACGGCGACTCCTCGATCTACGGCACCGTCGTACGGCTCGCCCAGCCCTGGGCGCTGCGCTACACCCTGGTCGACGGCCAGGGCAACTTCGGATCGCCGGGCAACGACATGCCGGCCGCCATGCGATACACCGAGTGCAAGCTCGCGCCGATCGCCATGGAGATGATCCGTGACATCGACAAGGACACCGTCGACTTCCAGCCCAACTACGACGGTCGCTCCCAGGAGCCGCTGGTCCTGCCGTCCCGGTTCCCGAACCTCCTGGTCAACGGATCCGCCGGCATCGCGGTCGGCATGGCGACGAACATCCCGCCGCACAACCTGCGCGAGGTGTCCGACGGCATCAAGTGGGCCCTGCAGAACCCGGAGGCCGACGACGAGGAGCTCCTCGAGGCGCTGATCGCCCGGGTCAAGGGTCCCGACTTCCCGACCGGCGCCCTGATCGTCGGCCGCAGGGGCATCGACGACGCCTACCGCACCGGCCGCGGCTCGATCACCATGCGGGCGATCGTCGAGGTCGAGGAGGACGCCAAGGGCCGTCAGTGCCTGGTCGTCACCGAGCTGCCCTACATCGTCAACCCCGACAACCTCGCGCTGTCGATCGCCGAGTCGGTGAAGGACGGCCGGATCAGCGGCATCGCCGACGTCCGCGACGAGAGCTCGTCCCGGGTCGGCCAGCGCCTGGTCATCGTGCTCAAGCGCGACGCGGTCGCCAAGGTCGTGCTGAACAACCTCTACAAGCACACCCAGCTGCAGACCACCTTCGGCGCCAACATGCTGGCGCTGGTCGACGGTGTGCCCCGGACACTCCGCCTCGACCAGTTCGTCCGCCACTACATCACCCACCAGATCGAGGTCGTGGTCCGCAGGACGCGCTACCTCCTGCGCAAGGCCGAGGAACGGGCTCACATCCTGCGCGCGCTGCTCAAGGCGCTCGACCGGATGGACGAGGTGATCGCCCTGATCCGGCGCTCGCCGTCGGCCGCCGCCGCCCAGGGCGGCCTCATGACCCTCCTGGAGATCGACGAGATCCAGGCGCAGGCCATCCTCGACATGCAGCTGCGCAAGCTGGCCGCCCTGGAGCGGCAGCAGATCACCGACGAGTACGACTCGCTGATGGCGCACATCATCGACTACCAGGCGATCCTGGCCTCGCCGGAGCGGCAGCGGACGATCGTCTTCGACGAGCTCTCCGAGATCACCGCCAAGTACGGCGACGAGCGCAAGACGGACATCATCGCCTACGAGGGCGACATGTCGATCGAAGACCTCCTCGCCGAGGAGGACATGGTCGTCACGATCACCCGCGGCGGCTACGCCAAGCGCACGAACACCGATCTCTACCGGGCGCAGAAGCGCGGCGGCAAGGGGGTGCGCGGCGCCCAGCTGCGCCAGGACGACATCGTCGACCACTTCTTCGTCACCACGACCCACCACTGGCTGCTGTTCTTCACGAACAAGGGCCGGGTCTACCGGGTCAAGGCCTACGAGCTCCCCGACTCGGGCAGGGACGCCCGGGGCCAGCACCTGGCCAACCTGCTGGCCATGCAGCCCGACGAGGTCGTGATGGAGGTGCTCGACCTGCGCGACTACGAGGTCGCGCCGTACCTCGTGCTGGCGACCCGCAGCGGCCTGGTGAAGAAGACGCGACTTTCGGAATACGACTCGCCGCGCTCAGGTGGCCTTATCGCCATCAATCTACGGGAAGATGACGAGGTGATCGCTGCCAGGCTGGTTTCCGAGGAGGACGACCTCCTGCTGGTCTCCCGTGGGGCGCAGTCCATCCGGTTCACCGCCTCGGACGAGGCCCTGCGCCCGATGGGCAGGGCGACCAGCGGTGTGATCGGCATGCGGTTCCTCGAAGGCGACGAGCTTCTGGCGATGAACCGGATGGCGGACGGCGACGATGTGTTGATCGCGACCGAGGGTGGGTATGCCAAGCGCACACCCGCCGATCAGTACCCTCTGCAGGGTAGAGGCGGCAAGGGTGTCCTGACGGCCAAGATCGTTAGTGCTCGTGGCAAGCTGGTTGGGGCCGTCATGGTCAGTCCGGAGGACGAGGTTTTCGCGATCACGTCCGCCGGCGGGGTTATTCGGACCAGCGCGGGGGAGATCAAGCAGTCTGGTCGCCAGACCATGGGGGTGCGTCTGATGAATCTGGTTGAGGGGGACAGCGTCGTGGCTCTCGCCCGCAACGCCGAGTCTTTGGAGACTGAGGAAAACGGGGAAGGTGAGTAGCCCGTGAGCTCTCAGGCCAGAGGACCACGTCCCGCCTCCTCATCGACACGCGATCAGGTGACGGAGAAGATGGACAAGGCCACCGGAACGGATCCCGCCGAGGTGGCCGAGTCGCCGGCAGGCGGTAGCAAGCCCACGCCGGAGACCGATAATTCGGTAACCGACGATTTCAAGGGCAGGCAGAGTGTGACGGCTATCGAGGACGGCAAACCAGGCGAACATACGGCGCGCATCCGTCCGGGGGCTCCCGCCCCCGATCCGGGGAACCCCTCCTGGGCACCCGGAGGGCTGTCGTCTCCCTTGCAGGACAGCAGGAAGCCGACGGCCGACACCTCCCCGAGGGCGCCTCGCAAGGCCCACCTGGTGCTGCGCAGGGTCGAACCGTGGTCGGCCATGAAGTTCAGCTTCGTGGTCTCTCTGGTCTGCTTCGTGGTGCTGTTCGTCGCCGTCGCGGTGCTCTACATGGTGCTGAACGGCCTCGGGGTGTTCGACAACATCATCCAGACGGTCAACCAGTTCACCGTCTCGGACGGCAAGCCCTCGACCAGCGGCTTCGACATCGCCTCCTGGTTCGAGCCCGTCCGCATCCTCGGATACACCGCTCTGATCGGCGCCGTGAACGTCGTCCTGATCACAGCCCTGGCCACCCTCGGTGCGGTGATCTACAACATCGCCTCCGACCTGGTCGGCGGCGTCGAGGTCACTTTCAGCGAGGCCGAGTAGTCATCGGCCGCCATGTCCCCGGCCCACCTGCCGGGGACATGGCGCAAGCCGGTGTCAGAACAGGGTAAGCTTTTCCCTGTTCGAGCGAACGGGTTCGCCTCCCGAAGAGGGATGCGATACCGTTTTCGCACGTAACGAGGGGCTATAGCTCAGACGGTTAGAGCGCTTCCCTGATAAGGAAGAGGTCCCAGGTTCAAGTCCTGGTAGCCCCACCTCGACAAACGCCCCGAAGCGATCACGCTCCGGGGCTTTTTGCTGCAACGGGTACTGCAACGGCCTCACTCGAACAGCCCGTTGACCTTCCTGAGGGCGTCCTGACGACTCTCGCCGTCCCCGTGGGTGTAGATCTCCATCGTGACCGAGATGCGACTGTGCCCGAGGATCTCCATCGCGTCACGCGGCGCGACCCCGAGCTTCTTGAGCAGCGAGGCTGCCGTGTGCCGCAGGTCGTGAACCCGGATCGACCGCAGGTCGTTCTTCTCCACGATCCGGGCGAAGGACCGGGCGAGGTTGCGCGGCTCGATGGGCTTCCCCGACCGGGTGGTGAAGACGAGTCCGGTGTCCGCCCACCCCTTGCCTACCTCCTGCCTGAGGATCTCCTGTCCGTCGCGCTGGATCTCCAGCGCCTCACGGACCACGCCGAGGAGTGGCAGCGACCGGTTCCCCGCCCTGGTCTTGACCGGCCCGTGGTGCAGCTCCTTGCCGACACGGACGAGCTGACGGCGGACGCTGACGTGCCCCTCGTCGAAGTCCACGTCGACCCAGCGCAGGCCGAGAGCCTCGCCACGGCGCAGGCCGTACAGCAGCAGGAGCACGAAGGCCGGATAGAGCGGGTCGAAGCGCGCCACCCGAAGGAAGGCCCTCGCCTCGTCGGCGCTCCACGGCTGGTTGCGCTGGGAGTCAACTGCCGGAAGAGTCGCCAGCCGTGCGACGTTCCGCGAGATGATCTCCTCCCGCATGGCCCGCGTCAGGGCGGCGCTCAGGACGTTGCGCATGACGTGAACGGTCCCGATGGCGTGCTCCTCCCCGTTGATCTTGGCGTTGAGGAACGTCTGAACCTCCGCCACGGTCAGCCTGTCGAGCTTCTTCCGGCCGAGCCCCGGCTTGAGGTAGAGGCGGACGATCGTCTCGTACTTGGCGAAGGTCGTCTTGCGGATCGAGTGACGGGCGACGTCGTTCAGCCAGTAGTCGAGGTACTCCCCGACCTTCCAGGCCCGGTCGGCTGCAGGCACGCCCCGGCGAGACCTGATCTGCATCTCTTGGATCTTGGCCCGTGCCTCGTCGGCGGTCCTGCCGTAGACGGTCTTGCGCTTCTCCGTGCCGTCGGCGGTGAGGACGTAGACCTGTCCACACCACTTGCCGTCCGCCCGCTGGTAGACGGTGCCCTCGTTGTTGGCCCGCTTGCGGCGGCTCTTCTTGCGCGGCTCCTCGTCGGAGGCGCCGATCGGGGTCTTGGTCATCAGGCGGCCTCTTCCATGAGGAGATCGACGAGTTCGGTGATCGCGGAGACCGGCACGAGGCGACGCCGACCGGCCTTGAACGACTTGAGCTGGCCCGAGCGGATGAACTTGTAGAGCGTCCAGCGGCTCACCCTGAGCTGGTCGGCGGCTTCCTCGACGGAGAGGACGGGACCGTTCATCAGGCTGCCTCCCCCAGTGCCGTAGTTGCCGAAAGGTTGGTGAGGGGTCTGCCGTCGGCTCTGGCCCGCAGTTCGTCGAGCCGTGCTCTGGTGCGGTGCCGGTTGGCCACCCCGCGCAGCAGTCGTACGGCCAAGGGGGTTCGGGTCGGGTCTTTGGCGGAGACCGGTCTCCAGATGTAGCGGTGCGGGTCGGTGGCGGTGTCGTCGTCGGGCAGGCCGAGCATGTCGAGCACCCAGGCCCGACGGTCGGCCTTGTGGTCGCGCAGGGTCTTGTTCGACCATTTGCGGGAGACGAGCACGCGGCGTCCGGCGTAGCCGAGGTGTTCGCCCTTGTGGGCCTTGGAGCGGCACCGGCCTGGCATCATGCCCGGCTTGGCCTCCTTGGGCTGGATGCCGTACCGCAGCCAGTTGGCGCAGGTCGGTGAGCAGGGTTCGTAGCGCAGCGCCTCGACCAGGCGGGCGGCGTGGTCTCGGCGGCCCTGGTTGATCGCCGCACGAGCCGGACCGGCCTCTTCTTCCTGCTCGTCCTCATCAAGGTCGAGGGGGTCGCCCAAACTCTTGGTGAGGTACTTGGTCAGGTAGCCGATCCGTTTGTGGGCGTCCGGGGAACCGGCCAGGAGACCCTGCACGTCGATCTGGGCACCGAAGCGCACCACGTGCAGCGGTTCAGCGTCCTCGTCCTGGTCGAGCCGGTCAAGGGCCTCCTCCCAGGTTGGCAGCAGCTCCCCTGTGGCCGGATCGAGGTAGTCGCCGGCTTGCCCATCCGGGTACGGCTCGGCCTGTTCATCTCGCTCGTCCCAGATGGGCAGGTGCTCGCCCTCGAACCGGACTTCATCCACAGCGGGCCACCACACCTGGTGGTAGGTGGCCGCGGCGATGGCCTTGATCTCCGCACGGGGCAGGGTGCCGCGGATCGCCATGTGCAGGTGCGGTGCGAACCGCTTCTGCGGTTCCACAGTGGCGAAGTACTGCACGTCATATCCCGCCACCCGGCGTAGGTTCTGCACGAACCGATCCACCAGCTTGGAGAAGTGCAGCGCGTCGCGGGCCGCCGCCGCGTAGTCATAGCTGGCCGGGTCAACGGGCACGCCCTGACCAGAGCGGATCTTGCCGTAGGACGGCAGGGTGAGCGTGACGAACAGCGATGGCCGGAACACCCGCCCGTCCGAGGTGACGAAGGTCCGTCCCAGGGTCGTGTTCTGCCGGGCACGCTTGGGCAGATCTGGAGCGTCCTGACGGCGCCGGGTGGAGCGGGAACGGCGGGGAGTCGATCGGCCGCCGGTGACGGTGCCGCGCATTCCGGCGGCGTTGATCTCCGCGTCGATGCCCGTGATGGCCTCGTCCCAGTCGGTGAGGTCTTCGCCATCACGCTCGGCGGCATCCCGTTTGGCCTGGACGTCGGCGCGGAACTCGATCAACCACCGCTGATCGGCGGTGCTGGGCTGCGGCTCGGCGATCGGCTCGGTGGCGAGGTGCCAGCCCTCGCGGCACTGGGCCTTGCGCAGTTGCTTGTTGCGCTGGGCGCAGGGTGGGCACTTGGCTTCGCTGGTGGTGCCGCACGGGATGTCGAACGGTTCGTTGGTGCCGGTGTGGGTGTCGAACCGTCGAAGTTCGATGGGGCGGATGCAGACGCCGTTGAGTTTGGCGACCTCGATGGCGACGTCGAGGGCCAGGGGCAGGGTGTCGCGGATGGTGCGGGGAAGGGTGCGGTCGGCTCCGTTGGGGGGTGTGGGGGCGGACGGGTGGGCGGGGTGGGTCATGGAGCCTCCTTCCAGTGCGGGTCGAGGATGTCGGCGTGCAGCCGGTAGGCGTCGCCGTAGGGGTCTTTGCAGAGCTGGAGATTGACCAGCACTAGACGCGGCGGGATCGGAGCGTCGGTGAGGTCGAGCAGGCCGCAGGCGCTCAGTTCGGCCCAGGAGCCGTGGAAGACGATTCGCATCAGGCCACCTCCGGCAGCGGCAGCGTGTCGGCGCCGAAAACGGCGACCATGTCGCGGATGTCGTCATCGGAGACGTAGGCGGCGCGGGCGCGGATCGGGTCGGGCGAGGTCTCCAGCCGCACGTAGGCGATGCCCGCGCCCTGCTCGGGGATCGGGGAGATGTGGTCGGCCAGCGCGCCCCGATCGCGGGCGCCGTCGCCGAGGACCATGTCGACCTGCTCGGACTCGTCGAGGCGGAGGGCGATCTTGTCGGGGAACAGGTTGCGGATGGTCAGCACGTCCTTGCGCGGGTCCTGGAGGGCAGCGAGAACGCCGACACCGACCGCCCGGCCCTGGGTGGTGAGGGTGGCCAGGGCGGCGATGGTGCGCACTCGGAGCCCCTTGTCGGGCTGGTAGGCGGTCAGGAAGGCCACCTCGTCCACCACGACCAGGACGAAGGGATCCTCCACAGTGGGGACGTGGTTGCGCCGGACTCCGGCGAAGCGTCCGGCCCGCTCCTGCATCACCTTCACCGCCGCCTCCAGCAGGCCGACGCAGGCTTCCGGAGAGGCGGCATAGCGATCGCCGAACAGGTCCCGGCCGAAGCTCAGTTCCATGAGCTTGGGGTCCAGCGCCCATATCTCGGCCAGGCCCGCACGAACAGTGGGCAGCAGACCTCGAATCGCCGACCAGATGATGGAACCCTTGCCCGAGCCGGTGGCCCCCGCGACCAGGACGTGAGTGCCGTGGACCTTGAGCCGCCATGGGGTGCCGTCCTCACGTCGGCCGATCTCCACCGGCCTTACCGACGTCACGGCCGGGATCGGCAGGGCGGGCAGCGGAACGGCCAGCGGGTCGCGGCGGGGGAAGGTGAGCAAGAGCCGGCCGGACCGGGTGATGGTGACCCGGCAGGAGGCGGCGCCGAATCCGTGGGCGAGGTGTTCGGTACGGTCGGCCCAGTCGGTGACGGCCTGGCCAGTAAGGATCTTGACGGTGACCAGGTCGGCCCACGAAGTGCAAGAGACGGCCAGCAGGTGAGGCAGGTAGTCGCGTCCGCTGACCTGCCGGGCCAGGCCGGAGATGGTCATCACCGGCTGCCAGTGCCGCCGGTAGACCCAGATCAGCCGCCAGAAGGCCAGCAGTCGCCAGCCGATCAGGCGCAGGAACGAGGCACGGTGCACCAGTGCCCACCCGGTCGGCCCGGTCAGGAGCAGAGCAGCGGTAGCGAGGCCGTACGGCCAGCCGTAAACAGTCCAGATCACTCCGGGCAGCGCGGTGACGGCAGAGGCGATCGGGTGGCGCCAGATGAGCCGCACCAGCCCGGCCAGCAGCCGCCAGGCGAAGACGACCAGCGTCACCAGGGCCGGGGTGCGGACCACGGCCGGGCGGAAGATCACGGCCGTGTCAGGGGTGGTGGAGACGAGACGTTGTGCCTCGTCGCCGGGCAGTTTTTTGAACATTAGGCTGAAGGCCTTCCTTGATGTGGAGTCTGGGGAGAACCGAGGGGCCGCCGGGAGCTGCAACTTCCAGCGGCCCCGCTTACGTTGCTCAGGCCGGGTCGTCGTCCCGGTTGGGCGAGGGTGCGGGCACGATGGCCTGGACGGCGTAGAGCCGCTCGCACTCGTCCCGGTATCGCGTGGCGGCGGTGGCGATCTGGCGGGCCAGGTCCAGGTCGGCGGAGGTGACCGGGCCGCCGCCGGTGGTGGAGATGGACAGCTGACCCTCGGCGCTGCCGACGCACAAGTAGGGGCGGATGCCCTGGACGGTCAGCGCCATGACCGACAACTCGGCGGTGTGGAAGGACACCTCGAGCTGGGTGTTGCCGTCGTGGATGGAGGCGGTGACGTAGGTGTAGGGCCGGTAGTCGTTGCGGGCGCTCATGCTGCGATCTCCTTGCTGCTCGTGGTGGTGGCGTCCTTGGCCGAGACCGACGCCGAGGTGGCGTGCTTGGCCGGGATGGTGGTCCTACGCGGGGCGCGCATGGCGCGGACCTTGATCGAGTAGGCGAGGCGTCCGGCGCCGTTGACGTAGGGGGTGACGGTGACGTTGTCGAACTCGACCGGGGTGAAGGGCGAGTCGGGCAGCGGGGCCGGGGGAACCGGCTGGACGGTGGACAGGATCTTGACCGCGATGGTCTTCTGTCCGGCCTTCACCGTCGGGTCGGCGTCCATGACGGCGACCTGCCAGACCGGGTCTCCGGTGTTCTTGTCGCGGGACTGGACGAATCGGCCGTTGGTGGAGGCGTCGAAGTCCTTGACGGGCTCGACGTCGCCGACGACGTAGCAGCCGTGTGGGAAGACCATGTCGAAGGCGACGGGGATGGGTCCTTGCAGAGCCATGATGGCGCTCCTCTGTTGTCTGACAGTCACTTAACCTGTCATGTGATTCGAGGATAAGAAAGCCCGCTTGGTAGGTCAAGTACCTAAGCGGGCTCGCGTGGTGAGACTCTGCTATCCGATCGGATAGACGTCCTCCAGCTCGTGGCGATCGGCGGGGAGCAGCACCTCCGCCACGGCCAACGTCTGACCGGCCGCGTCCCGCACTGCGGCATAGACACCCAACAGCGGTGTGTTCTTCGGCACGCCGAGCCGCTTGGCCTCTTCAGGGGTGGGCATGCGTGCGGTGACCTGCTGCACGATGTGATCGAACCGCACCCCCTTGCGGGAGCGCAGATGCTCGCCCAGCCCCTCGGCCAGCAGGTCGGCACTGGTCAGGTCGGTGCCCTCGGTCAGCTCCAACGGCACCCACACCGAGACGATCTCGGCGGGCTCACCGTCCCGGCTGATCAGCCGCCGCCGTAGGAACGCCTTACCCTTCGGTGCGATGCCCAACAGCGTGGCGATCCGCTGAGGTACGGCCAGCGCCGCCACCTCCACCACCTCACCATCAGAGGCGGTCTCCGGGCTGGTCAGATATGCCTGCCCGGGGCGAGACCGCTCCACCGGAGCCGTCACCGGGCGACCGCGCACGAAGCGGCCCTTGCCCTGTTGGGACTCGATCCACCCCTGTTCGCGCAGCACGCGTAGGGCGGCGACCACGGTGGGCCGGGAGACGCCGAACTCGTTGATGAGCTGGTTCTCGCTGGGCAGCAGGGAGCCCGGAGGGTAGTCCCCCGACTCGATGCGCCGCTGTAGCGCTTGGACAAGTTGCGCGTACTTCGGTGGTACGGACTCTAGCGACATAACGACCGTCCATCACCCAACAGGTTGTTTTACCAAGCTAGAGCGTAACTTGGCTTTCCTCCCCTGTCACGCGTTCGAGGAGGGAGAGGCTGGAGAAAAGGAAGGTCCCGGCAGACAGGCGCGGGGGAAAGGGCATGCGGTGCCGGGGTGGGCCACATGCGTCCGCTCTGCTGTCTGCCGGGACGGTGGGAGGCGCGACGAGGCAAGGGGACCACCCCAGACCCCTCCGACCAGGGATCCCTGCCCCGCCGCGCCCGTCTACTGGCCCACGTAGGCGGCCAAGATCTGTGCCGCGCCCTTCAGATCGCTCGTCGGATGGCGCTTCTCCGCCGACTGCCAGGAGAAGTAGGCGCCGCCGTACCCGACGAACACCCACACCGGCATCCCCACCCCAGGGCGGACGATCATCAGCGCGCTGTCGTTGTCGCGCAGCTCGGCCCGCACCCCGAGCAGCAGCAACGCATCTCGCAGCAGAGTGAGCAGGAGGGCTTCACTGTGCTGCTCATCCGGAGGACGTGCTTGCGGGGGAACGGTGGCCTGGGGAGACGGGGTCATGTCACGCTCCTTCCGGCCCGGCCGCTTGCGAGGCAGTCGAGACATTCCTGTTCTCCGTACGTCTCGTGGTCACCGCCGCTCTCACCGATGAGAAGGGCACGGCTTGAGCTGCGGAACTTGGTTCCCCGCCCTCGACACGAGGGGCAGGGGGTTTCTTCGCTGGACTCGTCTGGCCGGGTCACCGTCGCCATCTCCTCGACATTCGATCCGCACTCCCTGCGGCGGAAGGCGGGCTGACGTAGCGTGGTTGCTTGATGACAAGTCCACCGGCAATCGGAGCTCGACAGGACCCCTGCCCGGCCCCCTTCCAGCTCCCCTCTTGACTCCCCCCGCCGAGCGGAAAGGCAGGAAATGCCCAACAAGGCCCCGAATGTTCAGCTGCGGGCATGGCGTAACGCTCAGCGGCTCACCCGCCTTGAGGTGGCCGAGAAGATCAACGCCACCCCGATCGGCATCGCTGAACGCCTGACCTGCGATGAGGAGCGAGTCCGCCGGTGGGAGACCGGAGAGGTCAGATGGCCCAGCACCTTCTACCGCCTGGCTCTGACCCAGTTCACCGGCCTGACCCCGGAGCAGCTCGGCTTTTCCCGAGCCGTACGCGACGAGGCCCGCAAGGCAGCCGTGAGCATCTCGGTCCGGAACGATCACCTCGTTGCGCCTGACGCTCTGGCGGCCGAGCCCCGTACTGTGGATCTCGCCGACTACGGGGAGGACGAGGGTGAGATGCGACGCCGTGAGTTCGTCGGGCTGACCGGGGCCGCCCTGTTCAGCGCGGTGCTCCACCAGCCCGAGCCATCCCAGTACGTAGGCCATGACGTCGACGATCTCGCCGTCGCACTGCTCGAACACTCCAGCCTCATCGACGGCCCCGCGGACCTGACGTCGATCGCCGCCATGGTCGCCCAAGCCAAACGGAGCTACCAGGCCAGCCGCTACTCCCAGGTGATCACCGGGCTACCGTCCCTGATCCGCACCCTCCGCGCCGCCTGCTCCACATTGGACAGTGACGACAGGCTACGAGCGCACGCCCTGTCGGCCGAGGCACACCACATCGCGGCCTCCATCCTGCTCAAGCAGGAGAACAAGGGCCTGGCCTGGCTCGCCGCCGACCGCAGCGTCCTAGCCGCCCATGCCAGCCAGAGCCCCTTGGCGATCGGATCGAGCTCTCGGGTCATCACCCGCGCTCTCATGGACGGCGCACACCACAGGGTCGCCATCAGCACCGCCAACGCCGCAGCCGCTCGTATGGACGCCGACCTCAAACAGCCTTCCGGCGACGAGCTGTCGATCTACGGATCGTTGCTGCTGAGCGGTGCCGTCGCCGCCGCGCAGACCGGCAACCGACACGTCACCGTCGAACTGCTCGACGAGGCCGCCCAGGCGGCCCGGCGACTCGGCTACGACGGCAACCACCAGTGGACCTCGTTCGGCCCGTCCAACGTCCTGTGCCACCGGGTCAACGTTGCTCTTCGGCTCGGTGACGCGGGAACCGCGATCGACCACGCCCGCCAGATCGACCTGGACAGGTTGTCCACCAACGAGCGCAAGGGCACCCTCCTGATCGACACCGCCCAGGCGTTCCTCATGTGCGGCAAGCACGACAAGGCTCTCCAGGTCCTGCGCGCCGCTGGACAGATCGCCGCCGAGGAGGTCACGGGTCGACCTGCCGCTCTTCGTCTCGTCCGCGATCTCACCGTCACCGCCCCGATCAGCCTCCGGCGCGAAGCCCGCGAGTACGCCACATCCCTGGGAGTCGTGGCCTGATGCAGCCCAGCCAGGTCCTCTACGTCATCGTGTGCGCTGCGGGAGCCGCCCGCGACGTCGGCCGCCTGGTCGCCCTCGCCCAAGATGCCGGCTGGATCGTCCAGGTCGTCGCCACTCCGCCCGCCCTGGACTTCATCGACGTCCCCGCCCTGGAACAGCAGACCGGCCGCCCGGTGCGCAGCCAGTACCGCAAGCCGCACGAGCCCAGGCCCCCACGGGCTGACGCGATCATCGTCGCCCCCGCGACCTACAACACGATCAACAAGTTCGCTCAGGGCATCACCGACACCTACGCTCTCGGCCTGCTCGCCGAAGCCCCCGGCCTGGGCATCCCCGTGGTCGTGCTGCCCTTCGTCAACACCGCCTTCGCCTCCCGCACCCCGTTCCGCCGAAGCGTCGAAACCCTGCGCGCCGAAGGCATCCCCGTCCTGCTCGGCCCCGGCCAGTTCGAGCCGCACCCGCCCGGCACCGGAGACGACATCCTGGACGTCTATCCATGGGCTCTGGCCTTGAAGGAAATCGAGCAGCACCGTCCCCGATAAACGAGGCCGGATTCCGTAGCGCGGACACTGCCGAATTGTTCTTGTGGGGTATCAAGAGGCGGCGCTGCGCGCCGCCTCGCCGCGGTGAGCGTCCGCGAGCTGGCGTCACCC
>NZ_JBFBCE010000049.1:0-68041 GCF_040689595.1 Streptosporangium sp. NPDC051023
CACCCACAGCGGCAACGTCTTCGACGGCTTCCCCATCTCGATAAACGAGCTGTCCGGGGGCAACCTGTTCACCGACAACGTCGTCAAGAACGCGGCGGATCGTCCGGTGTGGCCGACCTGATCAGGGGGTCGAGCCAGCTCTCCGCCGCGTTGAGGTGCCACAGCAGCCGCGCGAGCCTGCCGAGGTCGCCGAGGTCGCCGTTGAGGTCACCGTCGTGGCCGGACCGGGCCGCGCGCCAGGCACCCCGGGTGACGAACGTGGCCGCGACCGGGCCCGCGCAGGCGCGGGCCGCCAGCGCGATCGGCAGCAGCGCCCTGGGCTCAAGGGACTCGCAGCTGAGCAGTGTGAGCACGGGGAACGTGGGATCGGCCTCCCCGGCGGGGACCAGCCTGAGGGCGCCCGCGGGGGGTGTCGCCGCCTCCGCGCCGCCGCCGGGACACCAGGGGCAGGCGAGCATCCGGACCGCGATGCCCGGGTCGGGGCCGCCGAACGTCGTCGGTGCCGGTACCGATGGCGTCGGCAGGAACGCTGCCGAAGCCTCCCGCCACGCGAGCAGTTCGACCATGCGCCGGACGAGGGACGCGGCGCGGGTGGCGGAAACGTCGCCCCTGCTGCTCATCGGCCTCGCTCCAGCGGGTCCTGGCTCCCGGCCGCGACCGCCGCGACGCCGACCTCGGTCAGCGCGCGCAGGCCCGCGTCGCCGAGCCTGGTCAGGTCGCTCTCGCGCAGGCCGCTCCGGATCCAGGTGGCCACGGCCCGGTGGACGAAGTCCGGCCGGCTCGCGTCCGGCGGGTCGTACGGCGGCAGCCCACGGGCGACGGCGGCTGCGTCGGCGCCGAGCAGGTAGCTCGCGGCCCACACCTCGACCGCGGGCCAGGGAGGGCAGGCGGCCGTACGGAGATACCGGTCGAAGCCTTCGGCGATCCGGTCAGGGGCGGCGCCGACCAGATGGCACCAGTCGTGCCAGTACCAGCCGAACGTGTGCTCGGCGGGTTCGCCTCGGTCGGCGCTGAGCAGCCGCAGGAGACATCGGGAACCGGACAGCTCGACCGTGAAGGCCCGTGGCCCGCGCAGCGATGCCCGCTCGGTGAGCGCGTCTTCCAGCTCGGGCGCCGACGCCCAGTGCGTCTGCGGCACCGGCTGTTCCGCCTGGAAGAGCGTGGCGTGGAACCGGCCGGGGTGCCCGGCCAGCGTCCCGCTCTCGGTGTGGTCGACCAGGTGCGGGACGGTGGCGAGCACCGGGCTGCCGAGGCGCCGCAGGAAGGTCAGCACCAGCCAGTCGTCGTCGCGGGCCTCGTCAGGGAACTCCGCGAGGAACGCGGCGAGCTGGCGGGCCCGCGCGGCGGGGAGCACCAGGCCGAGCGTGGGCGTCCACTCCCGCGCGGAGAGCGGGGCCAGGGGCGCTCCGAGGACGGCCGCGAGGCGGACCAGATAGGAGTTCTGCGGGGTGTGCCAGCTGGTGTAGAGCGTCAGCGCCCGGTCAGGGTGCCGGGCCAGCAGCGCCAGCAGCTGTGCGCTGAACCCGTCGGCCAGCCGGATGTCGTCCTGGAGCACCATGTGGTGGGTCGCGTCCTCGCTGACCGCCGCCCAGGCGACCTTGGCCGTGCGCAGCGGACTGGCGAAGTCGTCGGGCCGGGGATCGAGCACGACCCGCGGGTCGAGCCGCGCACAGGACGACAGCAGGCCGTCGAGCAGCCAGGACCGGGCCGGATGATGCATGACCACCGTGCTCAGCCGTACCGGCGTCGTGGTCACCGCACGTCCACGGGGCGGCCCGCGTCGGCCGCCGAGACGTAGGCGGCCTCGATGATCCGGGCGGTCGACAGGATCTGGCCCAGCGGATCCGGCCACAGGGCTGGCTGCTCCACGTGCCGGGCGAAGTCGGAGAAGAGTTCGGGGAACCACTCCTCGTGCGTGCCACTGGCCGTGGGCGAGCGCAGCGTCCCGGTCTCGGTGCCCGTGGCGGTCTCGATGACGACGGTGTCGTCGTCGACGAGCACGGAGCCGTTGCCGCCGACCAGCGAGTATCGGTTCCTGCGCTCGTCACAGGCCCAGCTCAGCTCGATCTCGCAGGTGCCCGCGGGGAAGTCGAGCCGGGCGGAGACGGACTCCTCGACGCTCAGGCCGTCGTGGCCTGCCGGGCCCTGCAGGGTGGTGCAGGCCACCTGGTCCGGCGGGCCGCCGAGGAGCCGGGTCGCCATGTAGACGCAGTGGGTGCCGTGGTCGAGCAGGATGCCGCCACCGGCCACGCCGCGGTCCCGTCGCCAGTCAGGCTGCCAGCCGGGCGTTCCGACGGCGTGGGCGGTGCGCCGGATCTCCAGGCGTGCCTTGACGGGCTGGTCCAGCCAGGTGTCGACGGCCTCCGTCAGCACCTTCATCATCGGCGAGTAGACGTAGTTGTATATGGGGTAGAGCAGCCGTCCGGTACGGCGCGAGCGGTCGATCATGCGTTCGGTCTCCCGGACGTCCAGGCCGACCGGCTTCTCGCACAGCACGTGGCACCCGGCCGACATCGCCTCCTCCGCCAGCGGCGCGTGGGAGGCCGGGGGCGCGCAGATGTCGACGACGTCGACCCCGCCGGTCCCACTCGTGCCGAGCACGTCCGCGAGGGCGGGCGCGACGCGCAGCCGGGCGTCCAGCGCGGAGGCCTGGGCGCGGCGCTCGGCCGACGGGTCGACGACGGCGACCACCTCGGCCCCCGGCACCTGCCGGTAGGCGGCCATGCGGGCCGTACCCGCGACTCCGAAACCGACGATGGCGACTCTCATGATCGGCCACCGGCGCTCTGCTCGGAGACGGTCAGCCCGGTGAGGGTGCGCCTGACGATGTCGGCGGCCTCGTGCGCCTGGCCCTCCTCGATGTTCAGCGGTGGGTAGAGACGCAGCGTGTTGCCGCCGGTCATCACCAGCACACCGGCGTCGAGCAGCGCCATGAACGCCTGCCGGACCACGGCCGTCGAGGCGGGCTGCCGGGTCTCCTTGTCCACGACCAGCTCGATGCCGATCGCGAGACCCGCGCCTCGCACGTCCCCAACCAGGGGAGCCTCCTCGACCAGCGGCGCGAGTGCGGCGAGCAGGTCCTTGCCGAGCCGCTCGGCCCGCTCGACCAGCCCGTCACGCTCGATCACCGAGACCGTGGTCGCGACGGCACGGCAGGCCATCGGGAAGGCGCCGAAGCTGGAGGAACTGGCGCTCGGTTCGCTGAACGGCCCTGAGGACATGGTGTCGGCGGAGGCGATCACCCCGGTCACCGGATATCCGGCGCCCATTCCCTTGCCGACCGTGATGATGTCCGGCTGGACGTCGTCGTGCTGGAACGCGAACGGCGCGCCGGTCCGGCCGAATCCCGTCATCATCTCGTCCACGATGAGCAGCGCGTCGAACTCGGCGGCGAGCGAGGCCAGCGCGGTCAGGTATCCGGGCGGTGGCACGACGTTGCCGGAGCGCCCCTGCACCGGCTCGACGACGATCGCGGCGAGCGCTCCCGTCGACTGCTGCTTGACGACCTCCCTGGCGTGGTCGACGCAGGCGAAACCACAGCCGGGATGACGCAGTTTGAACGGGCACCGATAGCAGTTGGCGTACGGGGTGCTGAAGTATCCGCCGGGCAGCGGCCCCAGATCCTTGCGCGCTCCCGCGGTCAGCGCCAGGCTGCCCAGGGTCTTGCCGTGGAAGCCGCCCCAGAACGACAGCACCTCGTACTTGCCGGTCGCGGACTTCGCCAGGCGCAGCGCGGCCTCGACCGCCTCCGTCCCGCCGCTGTAGAGCTGGACCCGGTCCAGCCCCTCGGGCAGGAAGTCGCGCAGCACCCGGGTCATGTCGAGCCGGGCCTGCGAGCCGAACGCGCCCGCGGTCCAGAGCTTCAGCTGGTCGGTCATCGCGGCGACGAGGGTCGGGTCGGCGTGCCCGATCGAGTTGACCCCACCGGCCCCCTGTAGATCCAGCACCTCGTTGCCGTCCAGGTCGGTGAGGACCGCCCCCTGCGCCTCGGACACGACGAACCGCGACCAGAGCATCACCGCCTGCAGGCCAGGGCCGATCACCTCCTGCTCCTCGGCCCAGTGACGATGCGTCTCCAGCGGCTGATCGGCTAGACCCCACCGAGGACTCCGCGCCGTGTGCGCCATTTACACGCTCCATTCGGTACTCGTCACTATCCGCCGCAAGGAGTATTCAGGCGCTCCGGCTCGGCGGCCAAGTACCGATGTCCGCCCGAAAGGCATAGCCGAACTGCCCCGCCCGATCGCGATCACCGTCACGCGGTGGAGCCGTAAACTTGGCCGCAGCGCCGGAGCGAAGACGTCCGCAATGCCGGCGTCACGCCGGTCGCTCCACGGATCGATGAGGGCACGACGCCGATCCGTTCCACACGACCCCCCGCTGCCGCCGCCTGACCTGGCCCGGCTCCCGGGCGGGCCGCGTGGGCCGACGACATGGCAACGATCAATCCCCGGCCGACGGTGGCGTTGGTCCGTTCCGGCGTGCCAACCGAGCATGGAGGCGTCGTGCGTGTGCTGCTGATCGACAACTACGACTCGTACACGTTCAACCTGGCCCAGCTCATGGCACAGGTGTACGGGCGGGTGCCAACCGTGATGCGCAACGATTCCGCCGAGCTGCGGGCCGCCGACCTCGGGGACTACGACGCGATCGTGGTCTCGCCCGGTCCCGGCAGGCCGCAGTCACCACGGGACCTGGGACTCGCCGCCGACCTGCTGCGCACGACCACCCTGCCCGTACTGGGCGTCTGCCTCGGACACCAGGCCATCGGCTGGCTCGCCGGTGGTTGGGTCGGGCCCGCTCCGCAGCCACGTCACGGGTACGTGGACCGGGTACGGCACGAGGGGACGGACCTGTTCGCCGGAATCCCGCAGGATTTCGCGGCGGTGCGCTACCACTCGCTGTGCGTCAGGCCCGAGGGGGTGCCGGAGCTCGCCGCCACCGCGTGGACCGAGGACGGAGTGGTGATGGCGTTGCGGCGCCGCACCCGGCCGTGGTGGGGGGTGCAGTTTCATCCCGAGTCGGTCGGTACCCAGCACGGTGCCCGGCTGGTCGAGAACTTCGCCGGGCTGGTACGGCGGAGCCGGGCCGTTCTCGCCACGGCGGGACCGGAGCGGGGACGGGACAGGTTGCCTGACACCTCACCGGGCACTTCACCGGGCCTCCCGCTGGACAGCCCGTCTGACATCTCACCGGGCACCCCGCTGGACACGCCGTCGGACAGCGCGCCCGGCACCTCGTCTGATGTCTCACCCGGCACCTCGCCGGGCGCCCAGCCGGTGACGCCGCCGGTCGCCGCTCCCGACGCGGAGATCCCCCGGCCGACCGGCCGGTGGCGGCTCAGAGTGCGCACCGCCGACTTCGAGGCGGACCCGGAACGGCTCTTCCAGCGGTGGTTCTCCGCGAGCCCGTCGGCCTTCTGGCTGGACAGCAGCCGGGTCGAACGCGGCTTGTCCAGGTTCTCCTTCGTCGGAGACGGAGGCGGGCGTCACGGTGAGACGCTGCGGTACCGGGTCGGCAGCGGGCAGGTCCGATCGGCGCGTGCCGATGGGACGGTGACCTGGCTCCCGGGGTCCATCTACGACGTTCTCGCCACGCGGCTGCGCGAGCGCGCACTCGCCGACGACGGCGGCCTGCCGTTCGACCTCGACGGCGGGTACGTCGGCTATCTGGGCTACGAGATGAAGGCGGAGTCGACCGGTACGGCCGCGCACCGCTCCGCCCTGCCGGACGCCGTATGGATCTCGGCCAGCCGGTTCGTCGCAGTCGACCATCTGGAGAGGCGCACGTACGTGGTCGCGCTGGCCGGGCCCGACCCCGAGGACGTCGCGGCGGCGGACCGGTGGGCCGACCGGGTCGCGGCCGGGCTGCGCGCCCAGGACGCGCGGCCCGGTCCCGCGTCCGAGCCGCCGGACACGGCGGGCACCGCGGTCACCGGGCCCCTCGGAGGCGTCGGGGCCGCTGTGAGCGCTGCGGGTGCTTTGGGTGCTGTGGGCATTACGGACATCGCGGGTGAACCGCTGACCGATGTCGAGCCGTGGCTGGCGCGGTCCCGCGACCAGTACCTCGCCGACATCGCCGAATGTCATCGCCTGCTGCGGGCGGGCGAGAGCTACGAGATCTGCCTGACCAACTCGACGCGGCTGCCGTACACCGCCGACCCGTTTGCGTTCTACTCGCGGCAGCGCCTGCTCAACGCTGCGCCGTACGCCGCCTTCCTGCAGTGGGACGGCTACCGGGTCGCGTGTTCCTCACCGGAGCGTTTCCTGCGGATCACCCGCGACCGGATGGCCGAGTCGAAACCGATCAAGGGGACGGCGCCCCGGCATCCCGACCCGGATCTCGACCGGGTCGTCCGCGACGACCTGTCGAAGGACCCCAAGACGCGCGCGGAGAACATGATGATCGTGGACCTGCTCCGTAACGATCTGGGGCAGATCTGCGAGGTGGGTACGGTCGAGGTGCCGCGGTTCATGGAGGTCGAGTCGTACACGACCATGCACCAGCTCGTGTCCACCGTGCGGGGACGGCTGCGCGACGGCGTCGACGCGCTGACCGCGACCCGGCACTGCTTCCCCGGCGGCTCGATGACGGGCGCGCCGAAGGTCAGGACCATGGAGATCATCGACAGGCTTGAGGGCGCCGCCCGCGGGATCTACTCGGGGGCGCTGGGCTACTTCGCGCTCAGCGGCGCAAGCGACCTCAGCATCGTGATCCGCACCGCGGTGATCGGCGACGGCCATCTCACCGTGGGCAGCGGGGGAGCCATCGTGCTGGACTCCGACCCGGCCGACGAGTACGAGGAGATGCTCCTCAAGGCGCGGGCGCCGCTGCGGCCGCTGCTGGCCGAGGAACCGGCGCCCCAGCCGCGCTGAACGGGCCGGGCAACCCGACCGGGGCGGAGGCGCTGACCAGGGCGGGCCGTGTTGGCCAGGGCGGGGGCGCCGGTCAGCGCGCCCTCTCCTCCGAGGCGGAGGCGGGCGGCGACGACGCGGCGCCCCGGTCGGTCAGCGTCTGCCACAGCGGACCCATGCGGATCTTTCCCGTTCTCGTCCTCGGCAGCTCCGCCACCAGGTGAAGGCGTCTCGGGATCTTGTACGACGACAGCAGGGCGGCCAGATGCCGGCGCAGGCCGAGCTCCGTTACCGACGCCTCGGCCACGACGAACGCCACGTATCCCGCGTCGTCGCCGACGGCCACGACGCAGTCACGAACGCCCGCCATCGCGCGTACCAGGCTCTCAACCTCGGCGGGGTCCACCTTGCGCCCGCCGACCACGACGCGCCTGCTGACCCGGCCGGTGACGACGACCCGGCCCGAGCCGTCCACCGTCCCCCAGTCGCCGGTCCTGAACCACCCATCGAGGTAGGACTGCTCCGTCAGGCCAGGCTGGCCGAGGTAGCGGCTCGGCGGCCCCGGCACCCGGACGAACAGCTCGCCCTCCGCCGTGGACCACTCACCGTCGAGCCTGGTTCTGGCCCGCACGCCCGGCACCAACCGGCAGGTGTCGTCCAGGGATCCGGGAGCGGCGAAGGCGATCTGGCCGAGCTCGGTGGCTCCGTACTGGTCGTGCAGACTCGCACCGGTCGCCTCCCGCCACGCCGCCTTGACCGCCGCGGGCAGCGGCTCACCGGCGGAAACGCACAGTCGCAGGTCCGGCAGCCGGTGCGACGGCATGCCCTCGAGGGCCGCGGCGTACAGGAACGGCACCGACTGCATGACGGTCGCCCGGGTCTCCGCGAGCAGTGAGCCCAGCGCGGACGGCAGCGGCGGATGCGGTGCCAGCACGATCGTCGCGCCGGTGAAGAGCGTGGGAACCAGGACAACGCCGAAGGCGAAGGCGTGGTGGAGGGGGGTGGTGCACAGCACCCGGTCGTCGCCGGTGTACCGGGCCACCTGGGCGAAACGGATGGAGTTGTCCACCACGGCCGCCCAGTGCTTCCCCACCACCTTCGGCAGGCCGTTGGTGCCGGAGGTGACCAGGGCCAGCTCGTCGGACACCGGAGGGGCGGCGGGTTCCGGCCACGCGGCGGGCTCGGGGGCGACGAGCGGCTGGACGCACGTGCGTGTCTCGGCCAGCCGCATGAGCTGGGCGCGTTCCTGCTCGGTCGCCCCGGCGTCGAACAGCAGGGGGACGGCGCCGACGGCGGCCGTGGCCAGGATCGTGACGATCGACGCGACACCGTTGTCCGTGGGGATCGCGACCCGCTCGCCGGGCCGTACCCCCTCGCCTCGCAGATGCGCGGCGGTCGCCGCGACCGCCGCGGCCAGCCCGCGGTACGACAGCGCCGTGCCGTCCGCCGCGATGACGGCGGCGACGGCCGGGCGTTCCGCGGCCCAGCGCCGCAGCCTGCCGAAGAACGCCGCACGGTCCAGCAGCCCGCGCCCGTTCGGACCGGCCGGGGCGCTCATGCCCGGGCCCGCTCGTCGCGGCGCGTCACCCGCAGGCCGGTCATCGGGCCTCCTCGCCCGCCGCGTGGTCGACCGGCCGCGCCGTGCCGCCGCCGATGTAGGCGACGAGGGAGGCGATGGACCTCGCCACGGCCCACAGGTCGGCCTGGGCGATCTGCTGCACCTGAGCGTCCTGTTCGAGCTGGGCGACGACGTGCATCAGGTCCAGGGAGTCGATGCCGACCATGAGAAAGGCCTCGTCGACCCCGATGCCGTACGCCACCTCGTCGCCGACCCGTTCGGCGAGGCGCCGCCGTACCAACGCCTCCGGATCGCGGTGCCCGGCGGTGTCCGTGTTATGGATTTCCACCTGTTTTCTCCCTGTCAGGGGCCCGTTCCCGTCCTCCGCCCGAGCGCTTTCCCTGAATGATCGCAGACACACCGGTGACAGTCCGGCCAGGAAGACTGGGCCTTTCGGGCAGGGTGGATTGGGTATGCCCGACGAGCGCCCGTTCCGTCCTTCGTGGAGAACGGCGGATCAGCCGATACTCACTGATGACATGTCGCGGGTCTGTCAGACGGGTCGCGCCCGGAACGCACACGAACAGGTGGCCGGATGGACTTCAGCCTCTTCTACTTCGCCGACGACGGTGAAGCGGGGCATGCCACGGAGGATCGCTACGCGCTGCTGCTCGAAGGCGCGCGTTTCGCCGACCAGCACGGCTTCCGGGCGGTCTGGACCCCTGAACGGCACTTCCACCCCTTCGGCGGGCTCTACCCCAACCCGTCCGTGGTCGGCGCCGCGCTCGCCGTGATCACCGATCGGGTGGACATCAGGGCGGGCAGCGTGGTCGCGCCGCTGCACCATCCGCTGCGCATCGCCGAGGAGTGGTCCGTCGTCGACAACCTCTCGCGCGGCCGGGTGGGCGTCTCGTTCGCCTCCGGCTGGAACGCGGCCGACTTCTGTTTCAACCCGGAGGCGTACCCGGATCGCAAGGCCGGCCTTCTCCAGCAGGTCCGGACCGTACGCGCGCTCTGGCGCGGCGAACACCTCGACGTCTCCGACGGCCTCGGCGACGAGACCCGGGTGCGCGTCTACCCGCCGCCCGTCCAGCCGGAGCTGCCCGTCTGGATCACCAGCGGCGGTGATCCGGAAACCGTCCGCGGCGCGGGAGAGGCCGGATTCGGCCTGCTGACCCATCTGCTCGGCCAGGACGTCGACCAGCTCGCCGAGAAGATAGCGATCTACCGGCGCGCCGCGGAGCGGTCGGGCGGGCACGGTTGGGCGGGGCATGTGGTCGTCATGGTGCACACCTTCGTGGGAGACGACGACGCGACGGTCAAGGAGCAGGTCCGGGCACCGCTGTCCGCCTACCTGCGCAGCTCACTGGACCTGTCCAGGTCCCAGCTGAACTCCGCCCATCCGCTCGCGCGGGACCAGGACCACAGCCGGGCCGTGGACATGGTCGTGGCGCGAGCGTTCGACCGCTACGTCGAGGGCGGCGGGCTGATGGGCAGTCTGGAGACGTGCCTGGACAGGGCTCGCAAACTACGAGAGATCGGCGTCGACGAGGTCGCCTGCCTCATCGACTTCGGCCTCCCGGCCGACCAGGTCGTGCGGGGTCTGCGGCGGTTGGACGCGCTGCGGCGGGCGAGTGAGGCGGAGACGGACCCCGGCTCCCGGCCCGACCTGGCGACGACCGCCTGACAGCCGTCCGGGGCTTCCCGTCGGGGCCTGCCGGGGCCTGCCGGGGGTTCACGGCGCCTTCGGGAACGGCACGCGGCCACGCCGGAACCCCGTCATCGACATGCTCCGGGAAAGTCCGACAGAAGGGGAGAGAGTGCTCGCGCCGGAAGATCTGAGGTTGAGCATGGTCGTGATGTGTCATCCGAGCCGGATTTCACAGGCGCGCGCACTGGCCGGGGAATGCGCCGAACTCCGGCCGAGAGTGGTCGTCGATCCCGATCCGCACGGGTTTCCCAGCCCGTTGCGAACGGCGAAACTCGCCTGGGCGTCCCGCGACCCCGACGCCACCCACCACCTGGTGCTTCAGGACGACGTCGTTCTCGCCGGGGACTTCGTCGCGCACCTGAGAAAGGCGGTTGCGCGCCGGCCGGATCACGGGATCGCGCTATACGTCAACCGCAACAGCCTGCACAACTCCTACCTGTTCCGCCGCGCCGCGGCGCGGGGCGCGCGCTGGTCGCCGGTGTCCAGGTTCGAGTACACGCCGACCCTGGGATTCCTGCTCCCCGCAGGTCACGCCGCAGGGCTGGCGGAATATCTGAGCACCATCCCCGACGAGTTCCGCGACGACGACGACGCGGTGACGGTGTTCTGCCGGGAACAGAACATTCCGGTGGTCTCCGTGGTCCCGAGCCTGCTCGATCACGGTGACCTGCCGAGCGTCGCGGGAAACCACGAGCACGGGGTCAGGCGCGCGGTGGCGTTCGCCGGTCACGTGGGTATCGACGCCGCCCACTGGGACGAGGACGCGGCAGAGGAGGTCTCGGAGGAAACGGGGGAAATTCCCTTCGTGCTGGAAATCTACGACTCGAGGTGCCTCATCCGGCTGACCAGGCCGGGGACGGGAGAACCGGTCGACGACCTCTTCGGGTGGTACTGGCACGACTGGTGTCATCTGCTCGGCGTGACGGCCGACCACGTGCTGGAAACCTGGCGCGAGCACGTGGCGGACGGCTCACCGGGGGCGCGTTTCTCTTTCGAGGTGTCCTCGGAGCTCTGGGCGGCCGGATACATTCTCGGCTTCGACGTGCCGTCCTCGCGCGCGAGGGCCGCCTCGCCGGTCCTCCGCGCCTCGGTCGGGTCCTGGCTCGCCTGCGGCCTGGCGCCGGACGACTACGCGCGCCTGGATGAGTCCTCCAGGGAAGAACTCGTTGACGTCTGCCTGGCCGGCTTCCAGGCCGGGCACGCCGCCTCGGTCTCAGCCAGGAGCGTCGCATGACCGGCAGGACGAGGGCGACGAGGGCGACGAGGGCGCTGTCCGAACTGGTCTCCCGGATGGCCAGGCGTGAAGCCCTGGCACTCATGCTCGTACCCGACCTCGACCTGAGAATCGACGCCCCGCGGCCCCGCCTCCTGTTCGACGCCCGGCGGTGCCCGTGGTGCCCCCACGGAGCGCCGAGCGCCAGGCCCCCGCTCAGGGACGTGCCGGTCGCCGAAAGCGCCGCCGCCGTCGCCGACGCGGTCGCCGCCGACCCCTCGCTGCTGGTGCTCACCACCCTGCGCTGTGAGGAGATCACCGCGCGGGCGCTCCTGCCGATCGGCCTGATCTGGGTCACGGGGAGAGGCCACCCTCCGCTCAGCACCCGTGCCGCGTTCTGGGCGGAGTTCAGCGGCGCGGCGTCGCTGTCCCCCGACGACGTCCTGCGCGGTCTGACGGCACTCGACGACAGGGAGAGCTGGCTGGACGCGTTTCCCACCGACGGTGCGCGACCCGCGGGCGAGCACGGCCGCGTGCTGCCCGTCTCGACCAGGATCACGCCCGCCGACGGGCCCACCGAGGTGGCGGCCTCTCGCGGGGGGCTGCACTTCCTCACCCCGCACGTGGGAGCCCTCGCCGAGCGGTTGAACGACGTCTACCTGTCCGTGCGCTCCGAGGCTGTACGGGAGGCGCTGGAGCAGTCCGCCCGCTGGACCCTCTCGCGCTGAGTCCCCGCCTGCGCCGAGTCCTGCCGAGCCTTGAAGAACAGGGAGATGGATGCTGTACGCCGGAGTCGCCTGGAATTCCACCGGCTACGAAGTCGTCGTGACGGACGGTGACGGGCGTGACGCGGTCGCACCCGCGCGGTTCGGGCCGGACGGCCGGGACGAGATCATCGCTTGCCTGCGACGTCTGGCGGAGCGGCCCGGCCAGGATCTGGCGACCGTTGTGGAGAGCACCAACGGGCTCCTGGACGGGGGAATGATGGTCGCGGGGCTCGAGGTGTACCGCGCCGACCCCTGGCAGCTTCCCGAGAGGCCGTTGTTCGGCTCGGTGCCTGCGCGGGTGCTGGCCGACGCGGCCAGGAACGACCTGTCCGCGCTGGCCAGGCTCCAGATCGACGGTGGCACACTCACCGGCCGTGACGACGATCTGGAGGTCGGGATATTCCGGAGCGCACCGGCCGAGGTGGACCCGCGCAGGGCGGGCCGCTGGCTCAGCCGGGGCGGCCTCAGCCGGGCGGAGGTCACGCTCACCTTCGACGACGGCCCGCACCCGCCGTACACCGGCCAGATCCTCGACATCCTGGAGCGCTACGGCGTCCCGGCGACGTTCTTCTGCGTCGGGCTGAACGTGAGCGCGCGCACGGACGAGGTCATCCGGATGAGGGAGAACGGCCACGTCGTGGGGAACCACACCTGGTCGCATCCCTTCCTCCTCGACCTGTCGCGAGCCCAGCTCGTCGAGCAGATCGAGCGGACCGACGAAGCGGTCACCGACGCGGGCGGCACCCCCTCCAGGCTGTTCCGCCCTCCCTACGGGGCACGAACCCCCGAGGCGGTCGGCTGGCTGACCGAGCAGGGCGTCACGACCGTGCTCTGGGACGTCGAGCCGCTCGACTGGGCGCTGCCGGGCGCGGACGTCATCGTGCGGGAGACGCTTGAGCGGACACGTCCGGGGTCCATCGTCCTGCTGCACGACGGGGGCGGGGACCGCTCCCAGACCGTGGCGGCGCTTCCGGCGATGATCGAGGGCCTCCTCGAGCGCGGCTACCGCTTCGTCCAGGTCGACGACCTGCTGGTGGCCCCGGCCGAGGAGTGAGGGGAGCACGGCCGGGACGCCCCGGACGGGGCGGCCCGGCCCCGGCCGGAAGCCGCGGCCGTGGGGGACAGGGGGTCAGGACGCCAGTAGGATCTCCAGGGCCCTGAGGTCGTTCTCGGTTCCGCTGCCGACGAAGGTGTTGCGCCAGTCGGCGAAGAAGTTGGGGAACGTGCTCCTGATGTAGAGCCGGTGCTCGGGGGACAGCGCGCCGATCAGGGCCCGCAGGGCGTTCAGCTCCCCGGGGTACCCCGGGTAGGGCACGGGCAGGTCCCGTGTCCTCTGGTCGGCCGACCAGAACTCGTGGCAGCGGCGAAAAAGCTGGTCGAGGCCGGCGACGACGTCATGGGCGGGGACGAGCCGTGCCCTGCTCGCCAGTTCCTGCGTGACGCTGCCGGGCTTGGCGACGATCGTCCTGGCGGGGTCGGCCGCGAGCGGCGGAGAGTAGACGATCGGCCCGGCCCGCACCACCAGTGTGCGGTCGGCCGGATACGCCTTCGAGGCCTGGAGACGCTGACGTAGCTGGTCGTAGCTGATCTCCGGCTCGACCGGGCCGGTGGTCATCTTCCCGACCCAGTCGCCGATGCTCGTCGGGCCGTCGGAGACCGAGGGGTCGAGCAGCACGGGGTCCGGCTTGGGGCCGCCCGAGGGGACGTACACGATCGGGGCGACGTGGTACCACCACCCCACCTGGAGGCGCTCGCCGAACCCAGGCTGGTCGCCGCCGTGCGGGGTGTTGAGACGCAGCCCGCCCGCCGCGATGGCGAACACCTTGTCCACCTGGTAGCCGGAGAAGGCGAGCATGTTCGCCATGACCTCGGCACGGGCGAAGCACCCGTCGGCCGGATAGCGGTACGGGATGGGGGTCGGCGTGCCGCTGGACGGGGTGAAACGCGCCTCGCGCAGCGTCGCGAACAGCGCGAGCAACTCGGCCTCCGTGGACAGGACGCCGTTCACCGTGCCGACGACCTCGGTCTCCCTGACCCAGCCATGCTTGCCCGTGTCACGGCCCTCCAGCAGGCGGACCCGCCGCCAGCCCGGCGACGCCTCGAAGACGAACACCCTGGCCACGGCGTTGACCGTGGCCACGGAGGTCGCTCCGGGGTCCTGGGCGGAACGGACCGTCACCGGTGCCGTCGGCTTGCCGTGAATCTCGTAGGCCATTCCCGTGCTCCGTTCTCATGCCTAGGGGTGAAAAGGGGAAGCCGAACAGGAAGCCACCGATCCCCGCGTACCCCAGGACGCGCACTGATTATCGCCACGAAAACTGTATGAGATCAATGAATTGTATTATGGCGACATGAATTGACAGAAAAGTTGATTATGAAGAAAGTTCACTTTAAATGGCGCTGGCTTGGTGGGAGGGTTCGGGGGGCGTGCCATGCGAGTTCCGTTGGGGCGGCTGCGGGGCTTGGGGTCGGCGGTCCGTTTGTGTGGGTTGCGGGGCCGATCGGTGACTGTGTGCTTCGAGTCCGAAAATCACGGAGT
This sequence comes from Streptosporangium sp. NPDC051023, assembly GCF_040689595.1. Lineage (NCBI taxonomy): Bacteria > Bacillati > Actinomycetota > Actinomycetes > Streptosporangiales > Streptosporangiaceae > Streptosporangium > Streptosporangium sp. NPDC051023. Next base: position 14,643 of record NZ_JBFBCE010000049.1, read on the forward strand.
GAAGCGCCCGGACGTGGCCGTGGCGTCGACCCGGTGCCGCGAAGAGTTCACCGTACCTTTGGCGATCTTTGCCTTTATTCGACCTGATTTGGGCGGTGATTCTGATGGGGGTCCTTCCCCCCGCATCCCCCGCAAGGAGGCTTCGTGCACACTCAGGAACGTCCCCGATCTTCCTGGTCGGTACGGCTCACGGTCATACTCGCCACCCTCACGTCCCTGGTCGGCCTGGTCGGCGTGGTTGGCGTCACCCCCGCCAACGCGTCGGTCTTCAACTCCTGCACCATCGCGCGGTGCTCCGACGCGCGCTCGGCCAACGCGACCTGGGCCGCCAAGGGCTATCCGACCAGTAGCGGCTGGTACTCCTGGCCGGACGGCAAGTACAACTACACCGGCGGGCGCTTCCAGAATCGTGAGGGTCAGCTTCCCAGCGGCGCCACCTATTACGAGTACGACGTGTACTCGCGGGCGAAGGGGGCCGCGCGTGACGCGTACCGGATCGTCGTCAACCGCAGCACCGGGGTGACCTGGTTCTCACCGAACCACTACACCGATTTCTACCGGCTCTAAGACTTCCGCGACGCCCGTCGCGCCTGCGTCGCCGTGACGGCTGACGGTGTTCGCCGGCGGATGCGCGTGCCAGACCCGCGCCGCCTTCTCCGGAAAGGCGGCGCGGGTTCCGCGCCTCACGACGCGGGATCAAGTTTCCGGTGGTCGGGGGCGCCTGGCGATGCCGCGGCTGGGGAGGCGCGGGTGGCCGACGGTCTCGCGGCGTGGGGAACGGCACTGCGAAGACCCGGGTCACGTCGTAGACTGAATGATATTCAGAGATTCCGCGTATGCTGAGCGGTCGAAAACCGCAGCCGCAGCCGATCCGGATCGGAGAACTACGTGGTAAAGGCCGGAGTGAAGTCGAGGAAGCAGGGGGAGCCGCCTCAGCTGACCGGGGAGGCCGAGCCGAACATCGATCTCGATGACCCGCGGTTGCAGACCGCGGCCGCCCAGGGGCTGATGAGCGCGGCCCGCGATCTTTTCGTCAGGCAGGGCTTCTCCGCGACGAGTGTCAGCGACATCACCGAGCGCGCCGGGATGAGCGTGGGCTCGCTCTACTACCACTACGGCAGCAAGACCAATGTCTACCTGGCCATATGGCTGCAGTACCAGCGCAGTCAGGAGGTGCGGGCGCGGGAGGCGGTCGCGGCGGTGCGCGCCGCCGGAGTCACCGACGGGCTGCGCCTGTACCTCTCCGGCACCCGCGCCTACCTGCTGGGCGCCTGGGAGCACCGGGACGTGGTGCTGCTGGTCGCCGACGGGGACACGCCTCCGGGGTTCGGGCTGCGGATGCGCCGGATCAACCAGGAGTGGTTGCGGCGTAACGGTGCGCTGCTGAGCGGGAACACCAATCTGTTCGCGAGCGACGACTCGCTGGGGGCCCGCGCGCTGGTCGCGATCGTCACCGACGCCATGAGCGGGATCTGTCGTGAGGTGGCCGCCTGTGCGACCCGCGAGGAGGCTGAAGAACTGGTGGCCAGGGCCATCGACGTCTTCGCGCGGCTGGCCGACGTCCAGCTGGAGGGCCACTCCTAGGGGGGATCTACGGCTGAATGTCATTCACCGTCGGCACGGGGTGCCGGCGGTGATTTTTTTGTCCCTTTTGCGGTCGAGCCACGGAGCTGCCTCGAAGGGAAAATCCCTGGTAGGAGACAGATTTTCGGCTGAGGCGCCGAGTTTTCGGTTTGTTACGTCAAGGTAACGACCATGTTTCCATTGACGCCCTTCGCGGCCACGTGTTAGACCTCATCTGAACGTCATTCAGTGGTCATCCGGCCCTGGAGGGTTCGGTGGAGGCACAGGAGGTGCGGCGTGCACGCTCTGCTCAGTGATGAGCAACGGATGCTCAAAGAGGTGGCCGGTCAGATCGCCGGCTCGTCGGGCCTGGAGAATCCCGGCGACCTGGCCACCCGGGACCGGGCCGCGGCCTGGCAGGCTCTGGCGCAGGCGGGCCTGCTGGCGTTGCGGATGCGCGACGAGGACGGGCGGCCCGCAGGCTCCGGGGTCGAGGTCGCCGTGGTGGCCGAGGCGCTGGGCGCAGGGCTGGTGCCCGTGCCGTACCTCGGGTCCGCGGTTCTCGCCACGGAACTGCTGGTACTGGCGGGCGCCGATGAGGAGGCCGGGGAACTGGCCGACGGGGTTTCACGGGCCGGGGTGCTGCTGGACCGGCGGCTGTCCGGCCTGGCCCGGCTGCCGGGCGGCGGCCCGTGGTACGGCTGGGACGTCGACGGCGCGGCGGAGGCGCTGGCCCTGGTGGACTCGCCCGAGGGCCCCCGGGTGGCGCGAGTCCCGCTGGACACCGGTTTCGCCCAGGTCGACGGCGCCGACCTCACCCGCGCGACGGCCCGCCGCGACGCCCCGCTCGACCCGGCCCGGCTGCGGACGGTCGGCCGCCCGCTTGAGGCCGGGGACCTGGCCCGTTGGGAGGCGCTCGCGCTGGCCGCGATCTGCGCCGACACGGTCGGCGTGATGCGCGCCGCGGTGACGCGGGCCGTCGACTACGCCAAGGAACGCGTGCAGTACGGCGTGCCCATCGGATCGTTCCAGGCGGTGCAGCACCTGTGCGCCGAGGCGTACGTGAACGCGGAGGCGGCGGCGAGCGCCACCAACTACGCCGCGTGGGCGGTGGACGAGCTGGAGCCGGAAGAGGCACTGCTGGCCGCGCGGACCGCCAAGGCCCACTGCGCGAGCGTCGCACGCGAGGTGACCGAGACGGTCATGCAGGTCTTCGGCGGCATCGGCCAGACCTACGAGCACATCGCGCACGTGCACACCCGGCGCGCCCTGATGAACCGCCAGCTCTTCGGGGACGAGGGCACCCAGCTGCTGCGCATCGCCGACGTCCGGTTGACGGGAGAGTGACCATGGATTACCGAGACACCCCGCAAGAGGCGGAGTTCCGCGCGTCCCTGCGCCAGTGGCTGACCGAGAACATCCCGGTCGGCTGGGACAAGATCGAGGACCCGGAGGCGGCCGCGCAGATGCGCAGGGCCTGGCACCGCACCCTGTACCAGGCCGGATATGTGGGGATGAGCTGGCCGGTCGAGTACGGCGGGCGCGGGCTGAGCGCCGCCTACGACGCGATCCTCAACGAGGAGGCCGGCAACCTGAACGCGCCCTCGCTGCCCTCGGTGGGATACATGGGGCGGGCCGTCTACACCTACGGCTCAGAGGAGCAGAAGAAGCACTTCCTGCCGACCCTGCTCTCCGGCGAGGCGCAGTGGTGCCAGGGGTTCAGCGAGCCGGAGGCCGGCTCCGACCTCGCCTCGCTGCGCACGACGGCCCGGCTGGACGGCGACCACTACGTGGTGAACGGGCAGAAGATGTGGACCAGCGGCGGCCAGTACGCCGACTGGTGCCTGCTGCTGGCCCGCACCGACTCCGACGTCCCCAAGCACAAGGGCATCTCGTGCTTCCTGGTGTCGATGAAGGAGCCCGGCGTCACGGTACGGCCCATCATCATCGCCAGCGGGGAGGCGGAGACCTGCGAGGTCTTCTGGGACGAGGTGCGCATCCCGGTGAGCCAGCGGCTCGGCGAGCCCGGCGAGGGCTGGCGGATCGCGATGACCACGGTGGCCTACGAGCGTGGCCCGGCCGACATCGGGTTCATCGCCTCCTATCGCCGCACCCTGGCCAGGGTCGAGCGGCTCGCCGCAGAGCGCGGGCTGCTCGACCAGCCCGAGACGCGCAAGCAACTGGCCCGCGCGTACGTGCGCGGCGAGGTGCTGCGCCTCAACTGCGTCGAGCAGCTGGCGGCGCGGGTCTCCGGGCAGCAGCCGGGCCCGGAGGGCTCGGTCGCCAAACTGCTCTGGGCCGACGCCGAGCAGTCCCTCCAGCACCTGGCCATGGACATCCTCGGTGCCGACGAGCTGACCGGCACCGAGAGCGGATGGCTCAGCTCGTACTTCACCTCCCGCCCGGTCAGTGTGTACGGCGGGTCGGCGCAGATCCAGAAGAACATCATCGCGAGAATGCTCGGCCTACCCCGCTGAGCCAGGTTCACCCCCTTTCCCGCCCGGACAGGTGACCCGGGCGACGGTGCCACGCGCCCGGCCTGAGCGGCGCATCCCCGGCGGCCTTCCAGAGCCCGCCCATCTCCCGCGCACACCGCGGTCCCAGCAAAACCCTGAACGTCATTCAGTCGCAGGATCCCCCCACTCGGCTGAGGAGGCCGTAATGACATCACGGCGCACCCGTATCGCGACCTTACTGACCACCCTGGTGGTGACGCTTCCCCTCGCCGCGTGCGGCGACGGCGGCGGCACCGAATCCGCCGGCGGTGACAAACCCTTCGTCGTCTACTTCACCGGTGACTACTCCGGTGCCGTCTCGACCAACAACGCCAGCCTGGAGGCGGGCATCAAGATCGCCGCGGAGGAGTTCAACGCCTCGGGCGGCATCGAGGGCCGGAAGATCGTGGTCGAGACGGCCAACGACCAGAACGACCCCACCAAGGCGGTCAGCCTGTTGCAGCAGCGGCTGTCCTCCGGCACCAAGCCGGACCTGGTGTATCCCGGCGGATCGAGCGCGGTCTCGCTGTCGCTGCTGCCCATCCTGACCCGGCAGAAGGTCCTGTCCGTCGGCGGCACGGTGAGCACGCTGCTCAACGACCCGGCCAAGTACCCCTACCACTTCGGCGTCTCCTCGCCCGGTAAGGACTACGCCCCCGCGCTGATCTCGGTCGCGCAGTCCAAGGGCTACAAGAAGATCGCCATGCTGTACTCCAACGACGCCACCGGCCAGAGCTCGGCGGCGATCTACAAGGCGGCGGTGCAGGGCGCCGGAATGGAGTTCGTCGAGGCCCGCTATGAGGCGACCTCGCTGGACATGAGCTCCCAGCTCAACCAGCTGCGCTCGCAGAACCCGGACGCGCTGGTGCTCAACGGCTACGGCACCGCCGCGCTCTACACGATGCGCAGCCGGGCCCAGATCGGCTGGGACGTCCCCACCTACTGCGACCAGCTCGGCTCGAGCTTCCCCTACCTGAAGAACCTCGGGGCGGACCAGCTCAAGGGCGTCAACGTGGTGTTCTCCGCGGCGACCCTGTCCACCAGTGAGCACCACCCGGGCCTGGCCGGCTTCATCGGGAAGATCAAGTCCGGTCCCGCGGCCACCGGGATGTCCAGCACCGGCTGGGGTCTGTACGCCACCGGTCACGACGCGCTCGCCGTGGTCGTCCACGCGGCCAGGCAGGCCAAGTCCACCGACCCCGACAAGCTCAAGGCGGCGATGGAGAGCCTGGCCAAGCCGACCGAGGCGCCGCTGTGGTTCAACGCCGGACCGGCGGGCCAGTACCTGCAGTACGCCTACTCGGGAACGAACCACTTCCCGACCGCCGGGGCCGACACCTTCCAGTACGTCTCGCCCGGCACCTACGACGGCGACGGCTTCTACTCGCCCGGCAAGGCGTGAGGCGGCGATGACGACGGTATGGGCGGGCCTGGCGACGGGCGCGATCTACTCACTGGTCGCGATCGGCTACAACGTGGTGCTGCTCGCCTCGGGCACGTTCAACTTCGCGCACGCCCAGCTGCTCATGGTCGGCACCTTCCTGGCCTACACGGGGGCGGTCAGCCTCGGGCTGCCGGCCATCCCGACCGTTCTGCTCGCCGCGGCGGGCACGGCGGCGGTGGCCCTGATCGAGGAGCGGATCGCGATCCGGCCGCTCCTCGGCAGGTCGGACGCGCACGGCGCGCTGATCACCACGGTCGGCGCCGCGACGATCCTGGACGGCCTGGCCGCCGCGATCTGGGGCAGGCAGCCCCTGACCGTGCCTTCGGGCCTGCCGGAACGGCCGCTGGAACTGCTCGGCGGCGCGGTCCGGCCGATCGACCTGGTGCTGATCGTGCTCACCCTGGTGGTCGGCGTCGGGCTGCACCTGTGGTCCCGGCACACCCTCACCGGCCTCGCCTCGCTGGCCTCAGCGGAGGACCGGCAGGCGGCCTCGGCCCGCGGCATCAACGTACGGCTGCTCGGCGTCGGCGCCTTCGTGCTGGCCGGGGCCATCGCCGGAGCGTTCGGGCTACTGGTCGGGGCGCGCACCTACGCGGTCTTCGACCTCGGGCACGCACTGGCCCTCTTCGGTTTCGTGGCGATCGCGATCGGCGGCTCGGGCAGCCAGCTGGGCGGACTGATCGGCGGCTTCGCCACCGGACTCATCTACGCGTTCGCCGTCCGCTACATCGGCGCGGCGTATCCGCAGCTCGTGGTCTTCGGGGTGTTCCTGCTGATCCTCTTCCTACGACCGCGCGGCCTCTTCGGCGCCGCGCTCGAACGGCGGGTGTAGCCATGACCGCATTGGCCGCATTCATCCACCGGTTCCGCCCGCTGGGCGCCCTGCTCCTGCTGGCACTCCTGATGGCCGGACCCGGAACGGGCCTGATCAACGCGTACTGGTCGCGCACGGTGATGCTGATCGCGATCCTGAGCCTGCTCGTCAGCGGCCTCAACGTCGTCCTCGGCTACGCCGGGGAGCTGGCCATGGGGCAGGTCGCGCTCTACGCCGTCGGCGCCTACGTCGCCGGTTACCTGGGTGTCAAGCTCGGCACGGCGAACGTGGTGCTGGCGCTGGCCGCGGCGATCGTCGCGGCGGTCCTGGTCGGGCTGGTGACCGGGATACCCGGCCTACGGCTCGGCGGCTGGTCGCTGGCGATGGTGACCTTCTTCCTCGTCATCCTGGTGCCGAACCTGATCGACGTCTTCGAGCACTTCACCGGCGGCACGCTCGGCCTGGCCGCGGCGGTGCCGACGCTGTTCGGCATGGAGATCACCGGCAACCGGCTGTACGTGCTGATCCTCGTGGTCACCGCGCTGTGGTTCGCCGTTGCCCGCAACCTGCTGCTCTCCCGGCACGGGAACATGTTCCTGGTGCTGAGGCAGAGCCCGATCCTCGCCTCGATCCTGGGCGTCTCGGTGTATCGGCTGAAGCTGCTCGTGTACGTCGTCGGCGCGATCCCGGCGGCCCTGGCGGGCGCGCTGTTCTCGATGCTCGACGGGTTCATCGCGCCGGAGACCTTCACCTTCGCCCTGGCGCTGAGCGTGCTGGCCGCCTCGGTCGTGGGCGGCGCGACGTCCGTCTACGGCGCCCTGGCCGGCGCGGCGGTGATGCAGCTCGGCCAGCAGACCTTCACCCAGTTCCAGGACTGGCAGCTGGTCATCTACGGTGCCTTCCTGCTGCTGGCCGGCGTCCTGTTCAACCGCGGCCTCGCCGGGCTCGCCCACGACGGCCTGGCCGCGGCCCGCCGCCGCGGCTGGCTGCCGCCGAGCCCGTCCGCTGCTGCCGCTGCCGCTGCCGCCGCGGAGGAGGAGCCGGAACTCGGGCAGTTGCGCGGCGCGGTGCTGCGGACCGAGGGGCTGAGCAAGTCCTTCGGCGGCAACAAGGCGCTCCAGGACGTCTCGATCGAGGCGCGCCCCGGCGAGGTGACCGCCCTGATCGGGCCCAACGGGTCCGGCAAGACCACCCTGCTCAACCTGATCTGCGGCTTCTACAAGCCGTCCGACGGGCGGCTGCTGCTGGACGACGAGCAGGTCGGCGGGCGGCCGCCGTACCGGATCGCCCGGCTCGGGGTGGCCAGGACCTTCCAGACCCCGCTGATTCCCAAGGACATGGACACGCTCGCCTTCGTCGCCACCGGCAGGTACGTGACCCACCGTGTCGGGCTCCTGGCGGCGGTGCTGCGGCTGCCCGCCTTCCGGCGCGGGTACGCGGCCGACAACGCCGAGGCGCTCGCGCTGCTGCGGCTGCTGGGCATCGAGGACGTCGCCGACCGGCCGGTGGACTCGCTCGCGCTGGGCACCCGCAGGCTGGTCGAGGTGGCCCGCTCGCTCGCCTCCGGTCCCCGGGTCTTCCTCTTCGACGAGGTCGGCTCAGGCCTCGACGAGAGCGACCTAGTGGTCCTGGAACGGGCGATCGACATGATCCGCAGGGCGGGCGGCACCGTGATCCTCGTCGAGCACAACTTCCCGCTGGTGCTCAAACTGGCCGATCGCATCCACGTGCTGAGCCAGGGACAGCTGATCGCCTCCGGCACCCCGGCGGAGATCCAGGCCGACCGCCGCGTGCTCGCCGAGTACACCGGCGCGGCCGACGAGGAGCCGGAGACCGAACCGGCGGGGGTCGCCGCCGAACCGGCCGCGACCGCGGAACCCGCCGCGCGGAAAGGAGGCCAGTGATGCTGTCGGCCGTCGGAATCACCGGTGGGTACGGAGACCTGCGCGTGCTCTGGGGGGTGGACGTGGCGGTCCGCCCCGGACGGACAACCGTCGTGCTCGGGCGCAACGGCGCGGGCAAGACCTCACTGCTCTGCGCGATCGCGGGACTGCTCCCGACGGTCAGCCAGGGCACGGTCGAGCTCAACGGGCAGGACATCAGCGGGACCCCGGCGCACCGGCGGGTACGCGCCGGGCTGGCGCTGGTGCAGGAGAACAAGCGGGTCTTCCACGCCCGCACGGTCGAGGAGAACCTGCTCCTCGGCGGGTACGCGCTGGGCGGCCTCAGGCTGCGCAGCGCGGCCAGGCGCGAGGCACTGGAACAGGCCTACCAGCGCTTCCCCGTACTCGCGCAGCGGCGCAAGGTGCCGGCGGGCAGCATGTCCGGCGGCCAGCAGCAGATGCTCGCCATCGGCCAGGCGCTGATGCCCGGGCCGAAGCTGCTGATGCTCGACGAGCCCTCGGCGGGCCTGGCGCCCGCCATCGTCGACGAGGTTCTCACGATGGTCGCCGCGCTGCGCGACGAGGGACTGTCCATCCTGCTCGTCGAGCAGCGGGTTGAGAACGCGCTGGCGATAGCCGACGACGTGGTGGTGATGGAGAACGGGCGCGTCGTCACCGCGGGCCCCAAGACCGACTTCGACGACGGCGCGGTGATCCGCGAGGTGTACCTGGGCCGGTCGGACGAACAACTGACCACCGGTAACCGGTGAGAAGCAGGAGCACAGGAATGCAACTGAAGGACAGGGTCGCCGTCGTGACCGGCGCGGCCCAGGGGATCGGCCGCGCCGTCGCGGAAGCGTACGCCGACGAGGGTGCGCGGGTCGCGGTGGTCGACGTGCAGGGCGACGCCGCGGAGAAGGTGGCCGCCGGGATTCGCGAGGCGGGAGGACAGGCGCTCGCCGTGGCGTGCGACGTGTCGAGCCGGGCGGAGGTGAACCGGGCCGCGGCGACCGTCAAGGAGGCCTACGGGCCGATCGACGTCCTCGTGAGCAACGCGGGCGTCACCCGCCCCGCGATGCTGCACAAGATGACCGACGAGCAGTGGGACCAGGTCATCGCGGTGCACCTGTCCGGCTCGTTCTACTGGCTACAGGCCGTGGTCCACGACATGATCGAGCGGGAGAGCGGGCGGATCGTCTTCACCTCCTCCTCCACCGCGCAGAACGGCTCCATCGGGCAGGTCAACTACGCCTCCGCGAAGTCCGGGATGCTCGGCATGATGCGCTCCGCGGCACGTGAACTCGGCCGCTACAACATCCTCGTGAACGCGGTCGCCCCCACCGCGGCGACCGAGATGACGCTCAAGGTGCGCACCGACCCGCGCTTCGCCGACGGGATCAAACGGCTGCCGCTGCGCCGCTACGCCGAGCCAGAGGAGATCGCGCCCACCTTCGTCTACCTCGCCTCGGAGGCCTCCAGCTACGTCACCGGCCAGGTGATCTCGGTGGACGGCGGCGGGATGATGGTGCGTTGACGATGGCGGTGAGCTCGGGGCGCGGGCCACTGGACGGGATACGGGTCGTCACCTTCGCCCAGCTGTACCAGGGGCCGTACGCGACGATGCTGCTCGCCGACCTCGGCGCCGACGTGATCGTGGTCGAACGGCCGGGCACCGGGGACCCGGCCCGCGGTCAGGGCGTCATGTTCGACGCCCTGAACCGGGGCAAGCGCTCGATGACCCTGGACCTCAAACAGCCCGCCGACCAGGAGACGGCGCTGCGGCTGGTCCGCACCGCGGACGTCCTGTTCGAGGCGTACCGGCCGGGAACCATGGAGCGCTTCGGCCTCGGCTACTCCCGGGTGAGCGCCGTCAACCCCGGGCTGGTCTACGTGTCCGTCTCCGGATTCGGCCAGGACGGGCCGTACCGCGACAGGCCGGGGCACGACCTGATGTTCCAGGCGGTGGCCGGGCTGCTGGGCGGTCTCCGCGACCGGCCGGAGGCGGTGCTCCCGCCCCCGGACCTGGAGACGGGCGGCATCGTCGGCGCGCTCTACGCCGCCCTGGGCGCGATGGTCGGCCTGGTCGGCCGGGCCGCGACCGGGCGGGGCACGCACGTCGACCTGTCCACCCACGAGGCGCTGATGTCGATCCTGTCGCTCCGGTTCGAGCCGGTGCTCAACGGGCCGGACGGCTCCGCCGCCGCGCCGGGCCGCGAGCCCGGCTACGGGATGTACCGGTGCGCCGACGGGCTGCTGATCGCGCTGGGCATCGGCTTCGAGGACCATTTCTGGGCGGCGCTGTGCCAGGCGACCGGGCTGACCGCTCACGCGCGGCTGAGCCAGGCCGAACGCCTGGCGAGGGGTGACGCGCTCGCCGGTGAACTGGCCGGGGCGCTGGCCACCCGCACCCGCGCCGAATGGCAGGAGACGTTCGACCGGATCGGGGTCCCGGCCTGCCCGGTCCACCGGCTGCGGGAGGCGCTCAGCGACCCCCATGTGGCGGCACGCCGTACGATCCGGCCGCTGTCCGGCCAGTCCTCGCCAGGCCGGCTCTCGCCCGGCCAGTCCTCGCCCGTTCAGTCGCCGTCGGATCAGTCGCCGTCGGGTCAGTTCCCGCCGGGCCAGTCCCCGGCACGCCAGCCGCAGCCCGGACGGCCCCGGCGCTACGTGCGCCAGCCGCTGCGCCTGAGCGGGTACGCCGCGCCCGACCCCATCGCCGCCCCGCTCCTGGGCGAGCACACCGCTTCGATCCTGCGTGAGCTGACACCTCGATCGCACACCGAGGAGGCGAACCGGCCATGACCCCCCACACCCCCACGACCACGACCACCTGCCGGAAGGCGACCGGGCCATGGGCCCCGTCACGCCCCCGGAAGGGGACCGAGCCATGAGGGCCGTCGCGCCTCAGAGAGGGGACCGAGCCATGACCATGACCACCACCGACCTTCGAGGGGTGACCGAGCCATGACCGCCACCGAATCCCGCTCCGCACTCGACCGGCTTCTTTCCCCCCGCTCGATCGCGATGGTCGGCGCCTCCAACAGCCCGACCCGCATCGGCGGCACCGTCTTCGCCAACCTGCTCCGCGCCTTCCCCGGCGACGTGCATCCGGTTCACCCCAAGGACGAGGTGGTCCAGGGCCGTCAGGCCTTCCGTACCGTCGCCGAGTTGCCGGAACCCGTGGACATGGCGGTGATCGCGGTGCCCGCCCCGGCCGTGGTCGGCGTGGTCGCCGAGTGCGCCGCGCGGGGCATCGGCGGCGCGACCGTCATCACCTCGGGCTTCGCCGAGGCGGGCCCCGAGGGACTGGCCCTACAGGACCGCCTCACCGAGGTGGCCCGCGAAACCGGCATCCGGGTCATCGGCCCCAACTGCATCGGCTACATGAACACCCACGGCGGGGTGATGGCGAACTTCATGGTCACCGTGGACGAGCCGCTGCCTACGCCGGGACCGGTGGCCCTCGTCTCGCAGAGCGGCGGCTTCGGCTCCTACATCACCAACAAGGCGGTGCTCGCCGGGCTCAGGCTCGGCTGGTTCGTCTCCACCGGCAACGAGGCCGACGTGAACGTGGCGAACGTGCTGCGCCACCTGGTCGAGCGGCCCGAGGTCGGGGTGCTCCTGTCCTTCGCCGAGACGCTGCGCGACCCGGAGGTCTTCATCGAGACCGCGCGGCGCGCCGCCGAGCTGGACAAGCCGCTGGTGCTGCTCAAGGCCGGGCGCTCCGAAGAGGCGGCGCGGGCGGCGATGAGCCACACCGCCTCGATCGTCGGTTCCGCGGGGGTGCTCGACGCGGTCTGCCGGCAGTACGGCGTCTTCGTCGCCTCGACGATGGAGGAACTGCTCGACCTGGGCACCATCTTCCAGGACGGCCGCCGCGCCCGGGGCGACCGGGTGGTCGTGATGACCTCCTCCGGCGGCGCCGGGGTGCTGCTCGCCGACGAGGCGGGCCTGGCCGGGCTGTCGGTGCCGGTGCTGCCCGAGGAGGAGCAGCAGGCGCTGGCCGAGAAGATGCCGGTGCCGTTCTACGGCAGCACCGCCAACCCGGTCGACACCACCGCGCAGACCACCGCGATGCCCGAGGCGTACCGGAAGGTGCTCTTCTCGGTGGCGAACAGCCCGTCAACGGACATGCTCGCGGCGGTCACCTGGGCCCGGCCGGGCCCGGCCAACGACGCGATCGTGGAGATGTACCGGAGCACCGACAAACCGGTCGCGATCCTCTCCACCGCCTGGAGCGAGCAGTTCCAGGCGGCGGGGGTGCCGACCTACACCGACCCGCGCCGGGCCATGGTCGCGCTCGCCGCGCTCGCCCGGCAGTCGTGCCACCGCCCGGCGTCCGGCCCCGCGGGCTTCACCGCCGACGGTGACCGGGCGCGCCACGTCCGCGAGCTGCTGGCCGACGCCGGTGCGGAGACGACGCTGCTGGAGTCGACCGGCAAACGGATTCTGGCGGAGTACGGCGTGCCGGTGACCCGCGAGGAGCAGGTGTCGACCGCCGACGCCGCCGTGGAGGCGGCCGAGCGCATCGGCGGGCCGGTCGCGCTCAAGGTGATGTCGTACCAGCTGCCGCACAAGTCCGACGTCGGGGCGATCCGGCTCGGCCTGCGCGGGGCGGACGCGGTCAGGGCCGGATATCTGGAGATGCTCGCCGAGGTCACCGCCAGGGAACCGGAGGCGCGGATCGAGGGCGTGCTGGTCCAGCAGATGGTGCCCGCGCGGATGGAGCTGACCTGCGGGGTGAACCGCGACCCGGTCTTCGGCCCGATGGTCGCGCTCGGGCTCGGCGGCGTGCTCGTCGAGGTGCTCAGCGAGGCCGTACTGCTCCGCCCGCCGTTCGACGCCGACGCCGCAGGAGCGGCGCTGCGGGAGCTGCTCGGCGGACGCCTGGTGACCGGGCGGCGCGGGTTGTCCGAGCCGGAGCGGGAGGCGGTGGCCAGGATCATGGTCGGCCTCGGCGAGCTCGCGCTGGAACTGGACGAGGTGACCGAGGTCGACGTGAACCCGCTGCGCGTCGCCGACGACGCGGTGTACGCCGCCGACGCCCTGATCGTGGTGCGTCATGACTGATCGCAGCGGCCTGGTCGGCCACGAGTACCCGAGCTACAGCTTCCCGGTCGAGCACGGCAAGGTGCGCGAGTTCGCGCTCGCGGTCAAGAACGACGACCCGGTGCACCACGACGTCGAGGCGGCGCGGGCGGCCGGGTACCCGCACCTTCCCGTCCCGCCGACCTTCTCCGCGGTGACCAGTCACTGGGCCGCGCGAGGCGGCCTCGACGTGCTCGGCCTTGACCTGAAGCGGGTGCTGGCCGGGGGCGCCGAGTGGGAGTACCTCGGCGACATCGTCGCGGGCGACGTGCTGACCGTGCGGTCGCGGATCGCCGACGTGCTGAGCAAGAACGGAAGTCGCGGCCCGATGACGCTGGTGGTCACCGAGTACACCTTCGTCAACCAACGCGAGGAGACCGTGCTGCGGCTGCGCAGCACGGTGATCGAACTGGGGGAACGATGACCGAATCGGAGGCCGCGGTGAGTACGGCGCCGCGGAACCCGTCACCGGAGGCCACAACGGCCGCGGAGGCCACAACGGCCCCGATGGCCCCGGTGCCGCCGGACCCGTCCCAGGGCTCACCGGGGTACCCGGTGACGGCCGCCCCGACCCGCAGGATCGGCCCGCTGACCCGCACCGACTTCGTGCGGTACGCGGGAGCCGGTGGGGACTTCAACCCGATCCACCACGACGAGACCTTCGCCCGCGCCGCCGGATACCCCTCGGTGTTCGGGCACGGGCTGCTCACGGCCGGTGTCCTCGGCGGATACGCCGCCGCCTGGCTCGGCCGCAGGAACCTGCGCCGTCTCACCGTGCGGTACGTGGACCAGGTCTGGCCCGGCGACACCCTGGTGCTCACCGGCGAGGTGCTCCGCTCCGGCGGCACCCCGGACGGCGCGACCGAGGTCGAGGTGACGCTGACGGTGCACAGCGAGGCAGCGGGGCGCGGGCCGAGGCTCGTGCTCAGCGGCGGCGCGACCGCGACCTACCCGGCAGGGCGGCAGAGGAGGGAAACATGACCGAGCTCGCCCCGCACCGCGGCTACACCGACCGGCTCGCCGCGAGCATCGAGGGTACGGCGGGCGCGGCGGGCGCGGAAAGCGCTGAAGGAACCGTGCCGTTCCAGCGGTGCGACGACTGCCGGGCCGCGGTGTTCTACCCCAGGACGCTCTGCCCGGCGTGCGGCTCGACCAGGCTGAGCTGGAGCCGGAGTGCCGGTCTCGGCACGGTCTACTCGGCCAGCGTGCTCTCCCCGCGTGATGGCCTGCCGTACCCGGTCGTGCTGGTCGACCTCGACGAGGGGTTCCGCATGATGAGCACCGTCGTCGGCGTCCCCGCCGACGAGGTGCGGATCGGCACGCGGGTACGCGCCAGGGTCGAGCCGGACGGGCCGCGCGTCGTGTTCACCGTGCTCGCCGCAGAGGGCGACGACGAGGAGGAGGCGTGATGAACGGACCCGACCTGCGCGGCGCCGCCGCGATCGTGGGAGTCGCCGAGTCCGATCTCGGCGAGGTCGGCCCGGACCGGTACGCCGTCGACCTGGCCGCCCAGGCCGCCGCCGCCGCGCTCGCCGAGGCGGGGTTGTCCACCAGGGACGTCGACGGATTGTTCTGCGCGATCGCAGGACGTGGCATGGCGCCGCTCGACGTGGCCGAGTACCTGGGCGTCCGGCCCCGCTACACCGACGGCACGATGGTCGGCGGCAGCTCGTTCGTCTCGCACCTGTACCACGCCGCGTTGGCGATCGCGGCGGGGGCGTGCGAGGTCGCGCTGATCGTCTACGGCAGCACCGCCCGCTCCGACAGCGGCCGCGGCAGACTCGCCATGGGGCCGCCGGAACTGCCCTCCTACGAGGCGGCCTACCGGCCCCGCATGCCGATCACCGGATATGCGCTGGCCGCCGCCCGCCACATGCACCAGTACGGCACGACCCGCGCCCACCTCGCCGAGGTCGCGGTCGCCGCCCGGCGGTGGGCGATGCTCAACCCCAAGGCGTTCGCCCGCGACCCGCTGACCGTCGAGGACGTCCTCGCCGCGCGGATCGTCTCAAGCCCGCTGTCCACCCTGGACTGCTGCCTGGTCACCGACGGCGGCGGGGCGGTCGTGGTGACCGGCGCCGACCGCGCCAGGGACCTGCCCCGCCCCCCGGTGTACCTGCTGGGCGCGGGGGAGGCGCACTGGCATCGGAGCATCTCCCAGATGCCCGACCTCACCGTCACCGCCGCGACCGATTCATCCGCCCGTGCCTACGCCATGGCGAAGGTCGGGCCCGCGGACGTCGACGTCGTTCAGCTCTACGACGCCTTCACCATCAACACCGTCATGTTCCTCGAGGACCTGGGCTTCTGCGCCAAGGGGGAGGGAGGCGACTTCGTCTCCGGCGGCCGGATCGCGCCGGGCGGGGCACTGCCGGTCAACACCAACGGTGGCGGGCTGTCCTACTGCCATCCCGGGATGTACGGCATCTTCACCCTCATCGAGGCGGCCCGCCAGCTCAGGGGGGAGGCGGGGGACCGGCAGCGGCCCGGCGCCACGATCGCGCTCGCGCACGGCAACGGCGGCCAGTTCTCCAGCCAGGTGACCGCCATCCTCGGAACGGAGCAGAGCCTTTGACATCCTCCCGGCCCCGAAAGGACCGGGATTCCCGGCCGAAACCGGGTGGTTCGCGGTTCACAGCCCCGCCCAGCGGCTGGAGGGCTCCCCGCGCTGCCACCCCATGCCCTGGGGCGGTGGTGCGATGCCAGCTTGGTTATCGCCAGCTCGAACACCATAGCAAGCCCTGCCGAGCAGATCCGGAGAACACCATGAGAGACCGTTCCACATTTCCTCCCCGCCCTGAAGGACGGGGCATCCATGCTGGAGGAATGTGGTGAATCCGGCGGATCCCGTCCTGACCCGGCGTGAGGGTGCGGTGCTCACCGTCACGCTCAACCGCCCCGAACGGCTCAACGCGCTGGACGCGGCGACCCTGTACGCCCTCGCCGACGCCTGGCACGAGGCGGCGGACCCGGCCGTCCGGGCGGTCGTCGTCACCGGCGCGGGCCGCGGGTTCTGCGCGGGCGCCGACCTGCGCGCCCCACGGGACACCTCCCGTCCCGGCAGCACCGGGCTGCGCCACACCTACCACCCGCACGTGCTGGCGATGGCGGCGCTGGACAAGCCCGTGATCGCCGCGGTGAACGGACCGGCCGCCGGGGCCGGGCTTTCCCTGGCCGCCGCCGCGGACCTGCGGATCGCGGCGGAGGGGGCGAAGTTCGTCCCGGCGTTCACCGCGATCGGCCTGGTGCCGGACGCGGGCGGCGCCTACTTCCTGCCGCGCCTGCTCGGCTACGCCCGCGCCTACGAGTGGCTGGCGACCGGCAGGCCGCTGACCGCCGCCGAGGCGCTCACCTGGGGACTCGTCTCCGAGGTCGTGCCCGCCGGCGAACTGCTGTCCCACGCCACCAAGCTCGCCCACCAGATGGCCGACGCGCCGGGCATCGCGCTGGGACTCACCAAACGACTGCTCAACCACGGCCTGAACGTCGGGCTGGCCGAACTGCTCGACGAGGAGGCGCGGCTGCAGGCGCTGGCCGTCGCCGCGCCGGGACGGGACCAGGCCCGTGCCCGGATGGTCAACCGCATGTCCACGACCCGGGAGGAACGATGAGTGAGTACGCGACAGTGCTGGTCGACCGGAAGGACGGCCTGGTCACCGTCACGCTGAACCGCCCCGAGCGGCTCAACGCGATCGGCGGCGGGCTGGAGCGGGAACTGGGCCTGGCACTGGCCGAGATCGCCGCCGACCCGACGGTGCGGGCCGTACTGCTCCGCGGCGAGGGCCGGGCGTTCTGCGCAGGAGGCGACGTCAAGGACATGGCCGACCGCGCGGCCGACGAGGTCGGGCCCAGCCCGGCCCAGCAGGTCTACCAGCTCCTGCACGGCCGCGACATCCTGGAGACCATTCTGTCGGTGCCGCAGCCGATCGTCGCCGCAGTGCACGGCTACGCCATGGGACTGGGCGCGACGATAGCCCTGTTCTGCGACGTGGTGATCGCCGCCGAGGACGCCCAGTTCGCCGACACGCACGTCTCGGTCGGGCTGGTCGCGGGCGACGGGGGAGCGGTCGCCTGGCCGTTGGCCATGCCGCTCGGAGCCGCCAGGTACTACCTGATGACCGGCGACCGGCTCAACGGGACCGAGGCGGCCCGGCTGGGGCTGGCACTGCGCGCCGTACCGGCCGACCGGCTGCTGGAGGAGGCGACCGCGGTCGCGCGCCGGCTGGCGGACGCCGCACCGCTGGCGGTACAGGGCACCAAGGCCACGGTCAACAAGATCGTACGGGAGCGGCTGAACCTGCTGCTCGACCTGGGGCTCGTCCTGGAGGGCGGCACCTTCGTCAGCGAGGACCACAAAGAGGCGGCCGCCGCGTTCGTCGCCAAGCGCAAACCCAACTTCCAGGGACGGTGACCAATGAAGATCGTTGTCTGTGTCAAGCACGTGCCCGACATGGCGTCGGAACCCGGTTTCACCACCGACCACAGGGTCGACCGCGCCGGTGTCCAGGGGCGGCTGTCCGAACTGGACGAGCACGCCGTCGAGCAGGCGCTGCGCGTTGTGGACGCGGCGCCGGACACACACCTCACCTATCTGACCGTCGGACCGGCCGCGGCGGCCGAGGCGCTGCGCAGGGCGCTCGCGATGGGCGGCAATGCGGCGGTGCACGTCAGCGACGACGCGATCGCGGGTTCGGACGCACCGGCGACCGCGTTGGTGCTCGCCGCCGCGCTGCGCCGCCTCGAGCCCGATCTCGTGCTCTGCGCGATGGCCTCGACCGACGGCGGCACCTCGCTGGTGCCGGCGATGCTCGCCGAGCACCTGGCGCTGCCGCAGCTCACTTTTGCCGCCGAGCTGACCGTCGAGCCCGCCGCCACGACCGTGCGCGTCCGGCGTGACGGCTCGCAGGCGACGGAGCACCTGGAGTCGCCGCTGCCCGCGGTGGTCTCGGTGACCGACCGCACCGGCGAGGCCCGGTATCCGTCCTTCAAGGGGATCATGGCGGCGAAGAAGAAGCCGCTGGAGACCTGGAGCCTCGCCGACCTGGAGGTGCCCGCAGAGCAGGTGGGCGCCGCCGCGGCCCGCACGGTGGTCGACGGGATCACGGCCCGCCCGGCCAGGACGGCCGGTACCGCACTGCCCGACGAGGGCGAGGGCGGGCTACGGCTCGCCGACTTCCTGTCCGGCCAGAAGTTCATCTGAGGGAGGCGTCGCCATGGCAGAGATCCTGGTGCTCGTAGGGCACGTCGCGGGACAGGTCCGCAAGCCGAGTCTGGAACTGCTCACCCTGGCCCGCGGGCTCGGCACCCCGGTCGCCGTCTGCGCCGGGGCCGACCCCGGCGTGGAGGCGCTCGAGACGCTCGGCCGGTACGGCGCGCGGCGGATCCACCTGGTCGAGACGGAGGAGCTCGAGGAGTACCCGGTCGGCTGGGTGCAGATCCTGGCCGACATGGCCGCGGAAACGGCGCCGGAGGCGATCCTGCTCGAATCGACCCCGGAGGGCAAGGAGATCGCGGCGCGCCTGGCCGTACGGCTGGGCAGCGGCGTGCTCACCGACGCCGTTGACGTACGCCAGGGGCCGTCCGGTCCCGTGGTCACCCAGTGGGCCTTCGCGGCCGGATTCACGGTCACCTCCCGGGTGACCCGCGGTGTCCCGGTCATCGCCGTCAAACCGAACGCCGTCGCGCCCTCGCCCGCCCCGGTCGAACCGTCGATCAGCCGGGGCGGCCTGGCACTCGACGAGGCCTCCCTGCGCACCCGCGTCGCGTCGCGTGCCGTACGGCAGAGCACCGGCAGGCCGCAGCTGACCGAGGCGGAGGTCGTGGTGTCCGGCGGCCGGGGCCTGGGCGGCGCCGAGCACTTCGGGCTCGTCGAGCGGCTCGCCGACGCGCTGGGCGGCGCGGTTGGTGCATCCAGGGCGGCGGTCGACGCGGGCTGGTACCCCCACGCCTACCAGGTCGGCCAGACGGGCGTCACCGTGTCACCGCAGCTCTACCTGGCCATCGGGATCTCCGGCGCCATCCAGCACCGCGCCGGGATGCAGACCAGCAAGACGATCGTGGCGGTGAACAGGGATCCGGAGGCGCCCATCTTCGAGCTGGCCGACCACGGTGTGGTCGGCGACCTGTTCGCGGTGGTGCCCCAGCTGCTGGACGAGATCGCGCGGCGGCGAGATTAGTGGGAGTCTTCCGGGAGTTCCGGGAACTGCCTCGCGAGGTCGGGATCCTGACCGTCGTGGCGTTCACCGTCGCGGTCGGCTTCGGCATCCAGTCACCGGCCATCCCGGTCTTCGCCGGTGAGTTCGGAGTCGGCAGCACGGCGGTCGGCGCGCTGGTCTCCGCCTTCGCGTTCATGCGCCTGGCGACCGGGCTGCCCGGCGGCCGGCTGGTCAACCGGTTCGGTGAACGGACGATACTCACCATCGGCATGGCGCTGCTCGCGGTGACCAGCGTGCTGGCCGGGCTGTCCTGGAACTTCCCGCTGCTGCTCGTCTTCCGGGGAGCCTGCGGGATCGGTTCGGCGATGTACACGGTCTCGGCGATGAGCCTGCTGCTGCGGGTGACACCGGCGTCGTCCCGGGGCCGCGCGACCGGTCTGTTCCAGGGGGGCTACTACCTCGGCACGGTGACCGGCCCCGCGCTGGGCGGCGGCCTGCTCGGCGTCTCACCCCGGCTGCCGTTCTTCGTCTACGGCGTGGCGGTCGCGATCGCCGGGGCCATCGCGACGGTCGCGCTGGCGCGCGCCGCACGAGAGGACGAGCCGGAGGAGCAGGCCGGTGCCCCCCGGCAGCGGATATCGGTCGCCCGCGCACTGGGACACCCGTCGTACCGAGCAGCGCTGACCACGAACTTCGGCCTCGGCTGGGCGGTGTTCGGGGTACGCGTCTCGGTGCTGCCGCTCTTCCTGCTGCACGTGCTGCAGGCCGGTCCCGGCTGGATCGGGGTCGGCCTCGCGGTCGGCGCGGTCCTCCAGGCGGTCACCCTGCCGGTCGCGGGCCGCATAGCCGACGTGTGGGGACGCAGGCTCTCGCTGATCGCGGGAGAGGGCCTGATCTTCGGCAGCCTGATCATGGTCACCACCTGGCAGTCGCTGGCCGGATACCTGACGGCCTTCGCCCTGATGGGTCTCGGCACCGCCTTCTGCACCACCGGCGGAGCCGCCGCCGTCGGCGACGTGACCCAGGGGCGCGGTGGCACCGCGATAGCCACCTACCAGATGGCCGCCGACCTCGGCATGGTCGTCGGCCCGCTGCTGGCCGGGCAGATCGCCTCGTCCTACTCGTACGAGACCGCCTTCGCCGCCACCGCGGTCGTGGTGCTGATCGGGTTGATCATGGCGGTGGCGATCCCCAAGATGCTGTCATCGAACCCGGGCGCGGAACCGGCGGGCGGCTGAGACATCTCTGCAGGTGTCATGGGGCGACGGACGGCATGTCGGCACGCGGTGCGCGTGGGCATGCCGTCAGTCGCTTCCCGGACGAGGGTGGATGGCCGGTGGCCATAAAAACTCGTCCAGCGCCGCGAGCGGCGGCGGCATCTTCTCCGGCTCTCCAAGACCGTCGAGATCGGCCGGGTCCGGCGACGCTGATCCCGGGTATTGGTACCGGTCGCGCGTGCCGGATCGGGAGGCCAGCTCCCACCCCAGCCACAGAGGGCTGTAGTCGCCGGCGAGCAGACTGGCGTGCAACGGCACCAGGTCGTCAAGCCAGGCCTCCGGCACCTCGTCGGAGTAGGTGAGCTCGCCGTCCTCTTCCCACAGCGACAGGCGGACGATCACATCGTCGCCGTAGCCGTTCTTGACCTCGACGCCCTGAAACGAATCCTTGATCACAAATCTCCGCATCGCGTCGATGCGGGCGGCGGCTCCGGGCAGCCGGAACATCAGATGGCGCGGACCCGACCCATCGAAGTAGAGGAAAACATCGAAATACTGCTTGAGTAGGGTTTCGGCGTCGAACAAGGGGTCGGTTTCCTGGGTGAAATCGCCGATGAGCGAGGTGGGGGTGAGCTCTATCCGCCGGCTGAACCGCCGCATGTCGGCGAGTTGTTCCTCGGTGAGTTCCCGGCCGTCGACGGTGCGCAGCTCGTAGTAGTGGCGGACCTCGATTTCGCGGCGGCGTGCCATAGTCCTGACTCCTCGGCTCAGGGGTGCCCGGTGCGCCTGCCACGCTGCCACAAAGATCATCTGAGCGCCCGGGCATCTCGGACATCCCTATAAAGGATCATTGGGGTTGTCGATCTTGATGCGTGCGCCGGCCATACAGGATGGTCATCTGCGTGTCCTCGCCGACGGATGAACCAGCAGCCGAAGTGATCCCCCGCAAGGATGCGCCCGGGCCACACCCGCGGTTGTGGACGGTGGCGGCGGACAGCGACCAAGAATCCGGCCGCGTAGATGGCGGCGGCAATCACATCAGCGGTCATGGTTGTCTCCGTTCTGGTCGAGGAGGAGAGGGAAATCAGTGCGACGGGTGGGATTACCGTCACCCGAAGCTGAGAACAGCCCGCCTCGTAACCGCAATGGCCGCCTCACACCGGGGCGGCGGTACGGGAAAGGGGCCCGATCATGCCCAAATACCTCATTCAGGCGAGCTACACCGTGGACGGCCTCAAAGGGGTGCTCCGAGACGGAGGAAACGCCCGGCGGCAGGCGGTGGAGCGCATGGTGGAAAGCGCGAGCGGCCGGGTCGAGCAGATGTATTTCGCGTTCGGTGAGCCCGATGTCTACCTCATCGTTGATCTGCCGAGCAACGTGGCTTCGGCCGCTGTGGGTCTCACCGTTTCGGCGGCCGGTGGGGTGCGAACGCGGACGGTGGTGCTGCTGACTCCGGAGGAGATCGACGAGGCCTCGAGGCAGGAGGTGGAGTACCGGGCTCCCGGCGCGTGACAGCTGTGTGGGGGCGTTGGTTGCCTCCGCTCGGCGTCGAGCACGATCCGCGCTCGCAACGCCAAGCCCTGCGCGGTACTTCGCCGCGACGCCCACCCCTGACCACACGTTCATCCTCGGTCAGCACCAACGGAGGCGGCCTGCCGTCACCCATCCCGCCGACACACACCTGCCACACCCGAGGTCACCACTCGGTGACGAAAAGCACCACGAGTGGTGACCGCAAGCCTCACAACCGGCTCACCGGCCCAGGTCGTCCCACTCCTGGAGTAGGTGGGCCGTGGCCGCCGCAGGGGCCGTGAACGACCAGCGACCCGGCGGCAGGTTCAGGGAACAACCCCCGTCGGCCAGCCTGGTGGTCGGCAGCTGCTCGCTGAGGCCCATGAGGAAGGTGCCGTTGACGGCCATCCCGTCCCACGCGCCGCGCACGGGCAGCACCGCGCGGGCGGTCACGCCCTCCGGGACGGCGAATGTGAACTGGACCCCGTCGGGCCCGGCCCGCCAGCCCGACTCGACGGTCCCCGACGCGCTCTCGTAGCGGGCGTGCGCCTGGCGCAGCAGCGGGACGGGGCCGGGACGCAGCAGCAGCTCGCCGAAGCCGCCACCCGTCCCGCGCGGGTCGTCGCCCAGGCCCGCCACGTGCCGGAACAGCCAGTCGCCCACGCAGCCGTAGGCGTAGTGGTTGAAGGAGTTCATGGTCGGCGTCTGCAGGCCGTGCCGGTGGTGCCAGGCGTCCCAGCGCTCCCACATGGTCGTCGCCCCGGCGCGGAGCTGGTAGCGCCAGGACGGATAGCCCTCTTGGTTGAAGATCCGGCACGCCAGGTCGTGGTGGCCGGTCTCCGACAGCACGGGCAGCAGCAGGGGGGTGCCGACGAAGCCCGTCATGAGCCGGTGCCCGTCGGCGCGGACCAGCTCAGCCAGCGCCTGCGCCGACGCGGCCCGGTCCTCGGGCGGGACCAGGTCCCAGGCGAGGGCGACGGCGTAGCCGGTCTGCGTCTCGGTGTGCAGCCTCGGCCCGCTGAGGAAGGCCCGCTGGAAGGCGCCCGACACGCGGGTGAACGCCTCGCCGTACTCCGGCGCGTGCGGCTCGCCGAGCACGTCGGCCACGTGCGCGACCAGGCGGAGGCTGCGGGCGAGGGCGGCGGTGGCGATGAGGCTCTTGGGCGTCTCGACCGTGCCGGGGGCCAGCCAGTCGCCCAGGGCCCTGCCCGGTCTGATGCCGCCCTCGGCCTGGGCCAGGCAGTAGCCGGCCCACCGCCGCATCGGGTCGTACGCGCGGCGCAGCGTGCGGTCGTCGCCGTAGCGCCGCCACAGCAGCCACGGCACCTCGACCAGCGCGTCGGACCACACGGGGGAGTCGTATCCGTACTCGGGCAGGACCGGCGCGACATGCGGGACCGCGCCGTCGGCCCGCTGCCCGTCGATCAGCGTCGTCACCCAGCCGGACAGGAACGCCTGCGTGTGCCGCAGGAAGCTGAGCGTCGAGCCGAACACCGAGATGTCGGCCGTCCAGCCGGTCCGCTCGTCGCGCTGCGGGCAGTCGGTCGGCACGCTCACCAGGTTGCCGTCCGCCGACGCGCCGATGTTGGCGACGAGTTGCCGTACGGCGGGATCGCTCACGGTCAGCGAGCCGGTGACGGCGAGTGCGGAGGACAGCAGCACCGCCTCCAGGTCGTCCGGCGTCAGCGCGCCCGGCCAGCCGGTGACCTCCGCGTAGCGGAACCCGTGCAGGGTGAACGCGGGCTCCACGACGTGCGAGCCGGGGCCGAGGACGAACTCGTCCCGCTGGTCCGCGGTGCGCAGGTTGTCGGTGTAGAGCCGCCCGGTCGCGGTCAGCTCCTCCCCGTGCCGCACCACGATCCGTACGGGGCCCGGCGCGTCGACGCGCAGTCGTACGCGCCCGACGACGTTCCGCCCGAAGTCGGCCACCTGGACGCCCGGCGCGGGTTCGGTCACGGACAGGGCGGGCACCGTGCCGATCACCCGCACCGGGGGAGCGGGGTCGGCCTCCACCGGGATCTCCGGGGCGGCCGTCGTCTCGGCAGGTCCGGCCTGCGGGGAAGGGGGCTGGACGGTCTCGCCCATCACCAGGTCGGCGCGCGGGCGGCCGAGATCCCGCCGGGTCCAGGCCGCGTCCGTGGCGAACACGCGGCGGACCCCGTCGTCGTCCCGCACGAGCACCTGGGCGCTGGCGGCGGGCCGGTCGCCGTAGCGGCGCGGGCCTCCGCCGGCGACGTGACCCGCGTACCAGCCGGGAGCGAGCCACAGCTCCAGCTCGTTCTCGCCGGGTACGAGCAGCTCCGTGAGCTCCAGCAGCCGATAGCGCGTCCGGTGGCCGTAGTCGGTCCAGCCGGGGGCCAGTTCCTCCTCGCCCAGCCGTACCCCGTTGAGCAGCGCCCGGTAGACGCCCAGCGCGGTGGCGGCCAGCCAGGCGCGCCCGGGAGCGGGACGCCACGTGAACGACCCGTGCAGGCTCACCGCCGCCCGGGGGTCGCCCGCCAGCCAGGGGGCGTCCCACCCACCGCGCGCCCGCAGACCCGTGGTGAACGCGCCGGTCGCGTATCCTTCCACACTCCACGTGTACGGCGTCAGCGGCGCCAGCCGCTCACCCGGCACGTCCACGCCGTGTGATCCGGCGGGCACGGACGACCGCCACACCTCGCTCCCGTCCGAGGACACCACCACGGTGGCCTCCCTGAGCAGCCGGGCGTCCCATGACAGCCGGGGCGACGGCTCGTCCACGCCCACCGGATCCGCCAGACCGCACGTCAGGCCCGCCCGTGAACCGGGCGGGGCCGAACGGATGAACGGCGCCTGCGCGCCTGAGACCTGCACTCCGAGCACCCCCGAATCCCGGTTCACGCATCGAGCCCGGTGGTGAAGGCGTTGTGCAGACCGTCGACGTCGACGCCGGACAGGCTCGGCGCCATCACGTTGATCAGCAGCACGAAGCACGCGTCCTGCTCCGGGTACATCCACCACTGGCACCCCGAGGCGCCGCCGTGCCCGTACAGCCGCCGCTCGAGCAGCCCGGGAGCCGAGTGGCGCAGGTTCCAGGTGAGGCCCCAGTCCTGCCCGGCGTTGACCGGGTCGGGCTGCAGCTTGACCAGGCCCGTCGTCTGCGGGGTCGTCATGGCGGCCAGGGTGGTCGGGTGGATCAGCTCGCGGTCGCCGCGCAGCAGCGCCCCGCCCAGCGCCAGGAGGTCCTCGGCGCGGGAGAACAGCGCCCCCGCCGGGTGGCGGAGCCGTACGAACCTGTCGAAGTCGAAGCCGGGCCCGAGCAGCTCGACGCCGTGGACCTCGGCCGCGTCGCACGCCGGGTCGAACGTGATCCGCCCGCCGCCCGGCACCAGCGTGTTCAGGTCGGAGTCGATCACGTCGGCCACGTCGCGGCCCGTGACGTCGCGGACCATCTCCGCGATCCCGGCGAAGGCCAGGTTGGAGTAATGGCTGAGCGTGCCCGCCTCGAACATCGACGGCGCGGTGACGAGGTGCTCCAGCAGGTCGTCGGGCGTGAGCGTCTGCTCGGCGATGCCGCCGGTGTGGGTGAGCAGGTGCCAGAGCGTCACGTCGGGCCGCGCGAAGTTCGGCAGCACGTCCCGCAGCGGGCGGCGCAGCGACAGCAGCCCGCGCTCGACCTGGCGCAGGGCGACCAGCCCCATCAGCGGCTTGGTCACCGAGAACAGCGCGAAGTGGTCCCCGGTCCTGGTCTCCCGGCCGTCGTGCTCGCCGAACGCCTCCAGCACCTGGATCCCGTCGGAGGTGGCGGCGCCGAACACCGCGCACGGCAGCCGCCCCTCCTTGATCTCGCGCCTGACCCAGTCGAGCGCGATGTCGTGAGTGGTCATCCTTTCAGTGCACCTTCCGTGAGACCGGCCAGGACGCGCTTCTGCGCGACGACGTACACCGCCACGAGGGGCAGCGTGGTGAGCAGGACGTGGGCGAAGACGAGGTTCCAGTTCAGGCTCTGCAGGGTGCCGGAGGCGAACTGGAACAGGCTCAGCGGCAGCGTGGCGTTCGCGCTGCCCTGGAGCAGGAAGAGGGCGAAGAAGAAGTCGTTCCAGACGTTGATGATCAGGATCACGCCGCCGACGAACAGCACCGGCCGTAGCAGGGGCAGCAGGATGCGGACGAAGACCTGCGGGCGGGAGGCGCCGTCGATGGCGGCGGCGTCCTCCAGGTCGCGGGGGAACGCCCGGACGAATCCGGTCGCCAGGAAGATCACGACGCCCAGGCGGCAGCCGGTCATGGTCAGCACGTAGCCGAGCGAGCCGCCGTCCAGCGACAGGGCGCGCAGCAGGTAGACGGTCGGGATGATCGACGGCGGCAGCAGGATCGACAGCCCCATCACGAAGTAGGCCGCCTGCAGCCACCGCGACCGGCTGCGCCCGAACGCCCACGCCGCCGCCGCGCCGAGGAGCACCACGGCCACCACGATCGGCACGGTCACCCTGAGGCTGTTGACCAGCCCCGTCAGGTAGCCGCCCCGGTCGAGCACGATGCCGTAGTTCTCGGCGATCGCCCACGTCCTGGGCAGGCCGAGGCCCAGCTCGGCGGCCTCGCCCGCGGGTTTGAACGAGTTGACGACCACGAGCCAGACGGGCACGAGCACCCAGGGGATCGCGAAGAGCGTCAGCGCCGTGTACTTGAGGACCGCTCTCATCCCGTCACCTCCCTGCGCCGCAGCCACCACACGAGGGGCACGGCGGTGGCGATCACCAGCAGCGTCACGGTGAACCCCAGTGCGCTGGCGGAGCCGAAGAAGCCCTGCCCCCACTGCTGGCGCATCACCACGTTCAGGGCCCGAGTGTGGTCGCCGGGCCCGCCGCCGGTGGTGGCGGCGATCACGTCGTACGCGCTGAGCGCGCCCACCAGCGTGACCGCCACGTTGAAGGTCAGCGCCGGGGCGAGCATCGGGAACACCACCCGCCGGAACCGGGTCCACGGCCCGGCCCCGTCGACGGTCGCCGACTCCAGCAGCGACTTCGGAATGGAGTTGAGGCCCGCGATGTAGACGAGGGTGATCAGCCCGCTCCACTTCCACGCGTCGATGAACGCGACCACCACCAGCGCGGTGGACGGTTCGCCCAGCCACGCCCACTCGATGCCGAGGAAGGAGTTGACCGCCCCGTCGGGGGCGAGCAGCCCGCGCCAGATGTATCCGGCGGCCAGCGGCGAGATGAGCGTCGGCAGGAAGAAGGCCGAGCGGAAGACGGTGTTGATCCCGCTGGTCCGCTGGAGGGCCAGGGCCAGCGAGAGGCTGACCGTGTTCTGGATCGCCATGCACAGGATCGCGTACAGCACGGTCACGGTGACCGCGTTGGCCAGCAGGTCCTGGTCGATCAGCGTGCGGACGTTCTCCAGCCCGTTCCAGGTGATCTCGGCCCGGAAACTCGTCCAGGAGGAGAACGCGAACCGGACGTTGAGCAGGAACGGGGCGACGAAGAAGACCGTGACCAGCACGATCGCGGGCAGTGCCCACGGCAGCCAGGCCGCCCTGTTCCGCATCACCATCCGGGCAGCCCTGCCGCCTTGGCCGCCTGCTCGACCTGGCCCTGTAGCTGCGTCGCCGCCTTCTGCGGATCCTTCTGCCCGGCGATCAGCTCGGACATGAGCTGGGCCAGCCCGCCCATGCCGGGGATGTCGGAGTTGAAGGCGATGACCGCGCCGGTGTCGTACGCCTTCTTGACGTCCTGCAGCACGGACGAGACGCCCTGCGGGTCGGGCACGTCCTTGAACACGGGGAAGGTCTTGGACGCGGTGATGTACTCGGCGTAGGCCGGGCCGGTCATGAAGCGCACGAAGTCGAGCGACGCCTTCTCCCGCGCCGCGTCACCGGTCTTGGGCAGGTAGAACGTGCCGATCGGGCCGGGCGCGTAGGTCACGAGCGGCTTGTCGCTCGACAGGCCGACGAAGCCGACGGACTCGTCGACGGTCTTCTGGTCGCCGCCCGCGGCCGCGAGGAGGGCCGGGAGCATGTCGGAGTGCTGGGCGACCATGGCGGCCTTGCCGGTCACGAGGGCCTTCATGGAGTCCTCGAACTTGGCGGTGACGATGTCCTTGTTGAAGCAGCCGTCGGCCTGCAGCTTGGCGTAGGCGGTCAGGCCGGAGACGAAGGGCGAGCCCGCGTCGGCCAGCGTGCTGCTGTGGCCCGCGATGGCCTTGCCGTACGCGTTGGACTGGTTGGCGCCTGCCAGGTAGAGGATGGGCAGGATCTGCACCGGCCAGATCGACCCGCCCGACTCGAAGACCGGCGTGACCCCGGCGGCCTTGAGCTTGGGGCAGGCGGCGGCGAGCTCGGCGAAGTTCGTGGGCGGGGTCAGCCCGGCCGCGGTGAAGACCTTCTTGTTGTAGTAGAGGCCGAAGACCTGGGGGAAGCCGGTGATGGCGGCGTAGACCTTGCCGTTGACGGCCCCGGCGCTCTGGTAGAGGTCGCCGGACCTGGCGATGTACGCCTCGCCTGTCAGGTCGCGCAGGTTCTCGGCCGGATTGAGGGCGAGCAGGCCGCTCACCGTCGCGTGGTACTCCAGGATGTCCGGGCGGTCGCCGGTGGCCCACTTGGTCTGGGTGGTGTCCTCGAAGCCGTCGGACGGGATCGACACGAGCTCGATCCTGTGGCCGGACTGCTTCTCGAACTTCTTGTACATCTCCAGCAGCGGCGCCGGGTCCGCGCTGTTGTGCCAGAGGGTCAGTTTCACCTGACCGGTGGTCCTCTCCGGGGCGGACGACCCGCAGGCGGAGAGGGACAGGGCGAGGACGGCGCCGATCGCCGCGCCGAGCGTACGGGATGGTGCTCTCACGCCCGTGCTCCTGTTCATCTTAGGGGGTATTGTGTAGAACGTTCTCCATTGTTAGGACACGAGAGAATCGCCCGTCAAGAGGTAGACCTGAGGATCAGTGACGGGCTAGCCTCCCTTTTCAGAAAAGCGTGTAGTTCGTTCTACGAAAACTCTATGAAGGATGACGTGTGACGAGCGGACGGGTGACGATCGCCGATGTGGCCAGGCGAGCCGGGGTTTCCACGGCCGCCGTGTCCAAGGTGGTGCGCGGGGCCTACGGCGTGAGCGCGGAGATGCAGGCCAAGGTGACGCAGGCCATCGACGAGCTGGGCTACCGCCCGCACGCCGCGGCCCGCGCCCTGCGCGGACGCACCTACACCCTCGGCGTCATGCTCTCGGACACCCGCAACCCGTTCTTCCCCGACATCATCGAGGGAGTCACCGGCCGGCTGGGCGACACCGAGTACCAGGTGCTGCTCGGACCTGGCGGCATCGAGCCCAAGACGCAGGCCAGGATGACCGACGCCATGATCGACCGGAGCATGGACGGGCTCATCCTCATCTCGCCGGTCATGACGGACGCCGAACTCGCCGCCATCGCGACGGCCGTCCCGGTCGTCGTGGTGGGCAGGCACGGTGGCGCCGCGGCCTACGACGCGGTCGTCGACGACGACGTGATGGGGGCGAGGCTCGTGGTCGACCACCTGGTCGGGCTCGGGCACACCCGGATCGCGCACATCACCCACCTGGAGCGGGCCCGCGCCCAGGGACTGCCGCACACGGTGCGCGCCGAAGGCTACCGCCAGGCGATGCGCGCCCACGGACTCGCCGACGACGTGCTGGCCACCTCCTTCACCGAGGAGGGCGGCTTCGAGGGCGCGCGGGAACTGCTCGCGCGCGACGACCGGCCCACCGCGATCTTCGCCGGGGCCGACATCGCGGCGCTCGGCGTGCTGCGCGCCGCCGA
This sequence comes from Streptosporangium sp. NPDC051023, assembly GCF_040689595.1. Taxonomy (NCBI): domain Bacteria; kingdom Bacillati; phylum Actinomycetota; class Actinomycetes; order Streptosporangiales; family Streptosporangiaceae; genus Streptosporangium; species Streptosporangium sp. NPDC051023. The sequence goes on from NZ_JBFBCE010000049.1 coordinate 44,560, forward strand.
CGAGGCGGGCCTGTCGGTGCCGGAGGACCTCTCCGTCGCCGGATACGACAACATCGGCATCGCCTCGCTCAAGCGCATCTCGCTCACCAGCGTCGACCAGGACGGGCACGTGATCGGGGCGACCGCCGCGCGACTGCTCGTCGAACGCATCGAGGGACGCTCACGATCGGTGACGTCGTCGGTGTCGCCCACGCTGATCGTCCGCGGAACCACAGGACCGCCTCGCCACTGAGAACCGGCCGCACCTCGGGGGACTGACGCGGGCCACGCATTAGAACGATTCAATGGAAGGACCCCCCACGTGAGACGACTCGCCCTCCTCGCCCTTCTCCTCCCGCTGGTCGCGCCCGCGCAACCGGCCTCCGCCCAGGCGACCGCTCTGGCCTGCCCGGTCAGGGTCGACCCCGCCGCGTTCGCCTCCGAGGCCCGCCTGAGCACCCTGGCCGAGCAGCAGGAGGCGTTCGGCCCCAGGCCGACCGGCTCCACCGCGCACGCCGACTACGTCGACTGGCTGGAGGACGAGATGGCGGCCATCCCCGGCCTCCAGTTCTCCTCCCTGCCCTACGCCATCGACCGCTGGGACAGCCTCGGCACCGGCCTGACCGTCGGCGGTACGGCCGTGCAGGTCGCGGCCCCCGTGCCGTTCTCCTCCTCCACCGGCGCGGGCGGCGTCTCGGCGCCGCTCGTCCACCTGGCCGCAGGGACGAACATCACCGCGGCCAACGCCGCCGGGAAGATCGTCGTCAGGGACCTGCCGTGGACCAACGTGCCCAACCTGCTGTTCTATCCGCCAACCCTCGGCTACTCCATGTACGACCCGGCCCTCACGATCAACCTGCTCGGCTCGGATTCGATGGAGGCCCCGGCCGCGGCCGACGCCGACCTCAAGGCGGCCGCCGCCGCGGGCGCGGTGGGCGTGATCGAGGTCAGCCAGCTCCCGCATGCCCAGATCCAGGGCATGTACGCGCCCTACGAGGGCCTGCCGTACGGCGTGCCAGGCGCGTACGTCGGCGCCGACCAGGGCAAGCAGATCAAGGACGCGCTGGCCGCCGGGCAGCCGGTCCAGGCCTCGCTGACCGTGAACGCCGCCTGGACGCCGACGACGACCCGCACCCTGCTCGCGACGCTTCCCGGCGGAAGCGCCCAGAAGATCGTCGTGGAGAGCCACACCGACGGCATGAGCCCGGTGTGGGACAACGGCCCGCTGACCATGATCGAGATGGCCCGCTACCTGTCGTCGCTGCCGGTGGAGTGCCGTCCGCGCACCGTGCAGTTCGCGTTCGTGACCGGCCACCTCTACCAGCACCTGACCGGCCCCGACGTTCGCGAGGGCGGCGCGGGTCAGCTCGCCGCCCAGCTCGACGCCGAGTACGACCAGGGCAAGGTCTCCTCCGTCGTCGTGCTCGAGCACCTCGGCGCCAAGCGCTACGACGCGGTCGCCAGGCCGAACGGCCTGCCGGGCAAGCAACTCGTCGCCAGCCCCACCCTCACCGAACTGCTGCTGGTCCCCGTCAGCGAGAGCACACCGCTGCGCGAACTGGTCAAGGGCCACATCCAGTACTGGGACGTGAGGCGCACCGCGATCCTCAAGGGCCTGTCGGCGGCCGACCTCGCCACGGTGCCGCACCACTGCGGCTTCGGTGGCGAGGGCACGCCGTACAACCAGCACCTGCTGCCCGTCATCTCGCCCATCGCCGCGCCCAAGACGCTGTTCTCGCCGCAGTTCGGCACCGAGGCGATCGACCTGCCGGCGATGCGAAAGGCGTCGCTCGCCTTCACCGACGTCGTGCTCGACCTCGGCCCGATGGCCCAGTCGGCCGTCGCGGGCGACGTGACCGCCATGCGCCAGCAGCGCGCCTCCGGCACGCCGGGGTGTGCGTGAGCGTAGACAGGCCGGGGCGTGCGTGAGCACAGACAGCAGGACGCCCGTGCGTCGGCACACCATCGCCGACGCCGGGTGCCCGCTCACCGTCGGCAACGGGGCGTTCGCCTCGCACTTCCCTCTCCTAGAAGACGTTCACGTCTCCGAATAATCTACGAGGTGACCATGGAGAACTTCACCCGTCGGCAGGCGTTGCGGGCAGGGGCGCTCGGCCTCATGTCGGCCGGATTCCTGTCGTGGACCACCGAGGCCAACGCCGCCTCCACCATCGAGACGATCTACAAGGCGGCGGGTCCGTGGCCGGTCGCCACCGGCACCTCGGGCGGCCACCGGCTCTACTACCCTTCGACCCTGGGCTCGGGCGGCGTCACCCATCCGATCGTCACATGGGGCAACGGCTCGTGGGCCACCCCCGACAACTATCCGGGACTGCTCAACCACCTCGCCTCGTGGGGCTTCGCGGTGGTCGCCTCCACCGACACGACCACGGGCACGGGCGCCGAGATCCTCGCCGCCGCCCAGCACCTCATCGGCCTCGACACCGACCCCGCCAGCGTCTTCCACGGCAAGCTGAACACCGCCCAGGTCGCCGCCGTCGGCCACTCCCAGGGCGCAGGCGGATCCATCAACGCGGCCAACGACTCCGCCGGGCTGATCAAGACCGTCGTGCCGATCGCCGTGCCCGCGCAGTGGATGGCCAGCCCAGGAGACGAGTTCTCCGTCGCCGACCTGACCTGCCCGGTGCTCTTCCTCAGCGGCGCGAACGACTGGCTGATCTCCTCGGCCGCGACCGTGCAGGGCTACTACGACCAGGCCACCGCCGGAGCGGGCAGGGCGCTGCTCAAGGGCGCGGGGCACAACGACATCCAGAACACCGGCGGGGCCTTCCTCGGCTACGTGACCGCCTGGCTGAGGTACCGCCTCCAGGCCGACACCCAGGCCCGCGGGGCGTTCGCCGGCAGCACCGCCGAGCTCCCCACCAACACCGCCTGGCAGAACCAGGCCCTCAAGAACCTCACCTAGGAGAACCACCATGGCGGATCCGGCGCGGCGTGGGCTGCACGCCGCCCGGGTGCGCTTCGCCCGCACCGGCGATCCCGGCCACTCGGGCACACCATGATCTTCAATGAACCCACCGACCGGAGGTCGTGACATGCAGTCCTACTCGAGCGCAGTGGCGCCGACCCCGCTACTGGGCGAGACCATCGGTGACAACTTCGAGCGGACCGTACGGCGCTTCGGCGACCGCGAGGCACTCGTCGACGTGCCCTCCGGTCGTCGCTGGACCTACGCCGGGCTCGACGCCGACGTGAACCGGCTGGCCCTCGCGCTCCTCGCCTCCGGCATCGCCAAGGGCGACCGGATCGGCATCTGGGCGCCTAACTGCCCCGAATGGGTGATCGTCCAGTACGCCACCGCGAAGGTCGGCGCGATCCTGGTCAACGTCAACCCCGCCTACCGCGGCCACGAGCTCGACTACGTCGTCAGGCAGTCGGGCCTGCGTCTGCTCATCAGCGCGCTCTCGCACAAGGGCAGCGACTACCGCGCGATGGTCGAGGAGATCGGGTTCGCCGACGTCGTCTACCTCGGTGACCCCGGCTGGGACCGGCTGCTGGCGCTGAGCGCCCCCGAGGAGCGGCTGCGCGAGCGCATGGCGTCGCTGAGCGCCGACGACGCGATCAACATCCAGTACACCTCCGGCACGACCGGCTTCCCCAAGGGCGCCACGCTCTCGCACCACAACATCCTCAACAACGGGTTCTTCGTCGGCGAGCTCCTCCACTACGACGAGCACGACAGGGTGTGCCTGCCGGTGCCCTTCTACCACTGCTTCGGCATGGTGATGGGCAACCTCGGCGCCACCTCCCACGGCGCGTGCGTGGTCATCCCCGCGCCCGGCTTCGACCCTGAGGCGACGCTGCGGGCCGTACAGCAGGAACGATGCACCTCCCTGTACGGCGTGCCGACCATGTTCATCGCCGAGCTCACCCTCGCAGGGCGGTACGACCTGTCCAGCCTGCGCACCGGCATCATGGCGGGCTCGCCCTGCCCTGTCGAGGTGATGAAGCGCGTCGTCACCGAGATGAACATGGCCGAGGTCGCCATCTGCTATGGCATGACCGAAACCTCGCCCGTCTCCACCATGACCAGGTCCGACGACAGCTTGGAGCGCCGCACCGAGACCGTCGGACAGGTGATGCCGCACGTCGAAGTCAAGATCACGCACCCGGAGACCGGGCTGACCGTGCCGCGTGGCGAGCCCGGCGAACTGTGCACGCGCGGCTACTCGGTGATGCTCGGCTACTGGAACGAGCCGGAGCGCACGGCCGAGGCCGTCGACGCCGCCCGCTGGATGCACACCGGCGACCTGGCCACCATGGACGCCGACGGTTACGTCAACGTGGTCGGCCGGATCAAGGACATGGTCATCAGGGGCGGCGAGAACGTCTACCCGCGCGAGATCGAGGAGTTCCTCTACCGTCACCCCGACATCGCCGACGTGCAGGTGATCGGCGTGCCCGACGAGAAGTACGGCGAGGAGCTCATGGCCTGGATCGTCATCCGCCAGGGCGGCACACCCCTGACCGCCGAGGCCGTCAGGGAGTTCTGCGCCGGCAAGCTCGCCCACTACAAGATCCCGCGCTACGTCCACGTCGTCGACGGGTTCCCGATGACGGTCACCGGCAAGATCCGCAAGGTCGAGATGCGCGAGGAGGGCGTGCGCCTGCTCGGGCTTGACCAGTGAGCTGGTTGTGAGGATTGCGGTCACCACTCGTGGTGCTTTTCGTCACCGAGCGGTGACCTCGGGTGTGGCAGGTGTGTGCCGGCGGGATGGATGACAGCAGGCTGCCTCCGTTGGTGCTGACCGAGATCTTCCACCTCGAAGCCCAGTTCGCCGCGCTCGACGACGAACCCGACCGCGGCGTCCGACCGACAGAAAGAAGCGATCGTGACCACGCTCTCCCCCGACATCCTGGCCGAGCTCGAGCTGCAGGCCATCGAGTTGCCGAGCTGGGCGTTCGGCAACTCGGGCACCCGCTTCAGGGTCTTCTCGACGCCGGGCACGCCGCGCGACCCGTACGAGAAGATCGCGGATGCCGCGCAGGTGCACGCCTACACGGCCCTCGCACCGACCGTGGCCCTGCACATCCCGTGGGACAGGGTCGACTCCTACGACGACCTGCGCGAGCACGCCGAGGACCTCGGCGTCGTCCTCGGCACGATCAACTCGAACACTTTCCAGGACGACGACTACAGGTTCGGCGCCCTCACCCACGAGGATCCGAGGGTTCGGCGGAAGGCGATCGACCACCACTTCGAGTGCATCGACGTCATGCACGCCACCGGCAGCCGCGACCTGAAGATCTGGCTCGCCGAGGGCTCGAACTACCCGGGCCAGGCCGACCTGCGCGGCCGTCAAGATCGCCTGCACGAGTCGCTGAAGACGATCTACGACCGGCTCGGCGACGGGCAGCGCCTCGTGCTCGAGTACAAGTTCTTCGAGCCGGCGTTCTACCACACCGACGTGCCGGACTGGGGCACGAGCTACGTCCAGGTCGCCGCGCTCGGCGACAGGGCCATGGTCTGCCTCGACACCGGCCACCACGCGCCCGGCACCAACATCGAGTTCATCGTCATGCAGCTGCTGCGCCTCGGCAAGCTCGGCTCCTTCGACTTCAACTCGCGCTTCTACGCCGACGACGACCTCATCGTCGGCGCGGCCGACCCGTTCCAGCTGTTCCGGATCCTCTTCGAGGTCATCCGCGGCGGCGGCCTCAACCATCCCGACGTCGCGTTCATGCTCGACCAGTGCCACAACGTCGAGGACAAGATCCCCGGCCAGATCCGCTCGGTGCTCAACGTGCAGGAGATGACCGCGCGCGCCCTGCTCGTCGACCGTCAGGCCCTCGCCGCCGCCCAGCGCGGCGGCGACGTGCTCGAGGCGAACCGCGTCTTCATGGACGCGTTCCACACCGACGTGCGCCCGGCCCTCGCGGAGTGGCGCGAGTCGCGGGGCCTGCCCGCCGATCCGATGACGGCCTTCGCCGAGTCGGGCTACCTCGCCCGGACCGCCGAGCAGCGCGTCGGCGGCACGCAGGCCGGCTGGGGCGCGTGAGCCCATCGACTCGCCGGGAATCGACCGCTCCCGCACGGAGAGCGTCGATCTCCGGTGACTCGTGCTCCGGTGACTCGTGGGAGATCAAGGGACTCTCAGACCCCCGGTACCACGACGGTCTCGAAGCGGCCTGTCCAGCCGACGGGGGAACAGACCACCATCCGCCACACCGAAGGAATCCCGCTCATGACGAACCAGGCAGCCGCCGACCTCATCGCGCGGTCGAACCGCCTCGGCGCCGACCCGAGGAACACGAACTACGCCGGCGGCAACACGTCGGCGAAGGGCACCGAGACCGACCCGGTTACCGGCGAGCCCGTCGAACTGCTCTGGGTGAAGGGCTCGGGCGGCGACCTCGGCACGCTCACCGAGGCCGGGCTCGCGGTGCTGCGCCTCGACCGGCTCCGCGACCTCGTGAAGGTGTACCCGGGCGTCGAGCGCGAGGACGAGATGGTCGCCGCGTTCGACCATTGCCTGTTCGGGCTGGGTGGGCCGCACGGTAGAGGCGGTGCCGCGCCGTCGATCGACACGGCCATGCACGGCCTCGTCGACGCCGCGCACGTCGACCACCTGCACCCGGATTCGGGCATCGCCATCGCGACCGCCGCCGCCGGGGAGGAGTTCACGAAAAGGATCTTCGGGGACCGTGTCGTGTGGGTGCCATGGCGCCGCCCGGGCTTCCAGCTCGGCCTCGACATCGCGGAGATCAAGGTGAAGAACCCGCAGGCGGTCGGCTGCGTCCTCGGCGGCCACGGCATCACCGCATGGGGCGACACCTCCGAGGAGAGCGAGAGGAACTCGCTCTGGATCATCGAAACCGCCGCGGCGTACCTCGCCGAGCACGGCAAGCCGGAGCCGTTCGGCGCTGTCGTGCCGGGCTACGAGCCGCTGCCCGAGGCCGAGCGGCGCGCGAGGGCCGCCGCGCTCGCGCCGACGATCCGCGGGCTCGCGTCGTACGACAGGCCGCAGCTCGGCCACTTCACCGACGGCGAGGTGGTGCTCGAGTTCCTCTCCCGCGAGAAGCTGCAGCCGCTCGCGGCGCTCGGCACGAGCTGCCCCGACCACTTCCTGCGCACGAAGGTGAAGCCGCTCGTGCTCGACCTGCCGACGTCGGCGAGTGTCGAGGAGAGCATCGCGCGCCTCAAGGAGCTGCACGAGCGGTACCGCGCCGACTATCGGGCGTACTACGACGCCTACGCGACCGAGGACTCGCCCGCGATCCGCGGCGCCGACCCGGCGATCGTGCTCGTGCCCGGTGTCGGCATGTTCTCGTTCGGCAAGGACAAGCAGACCGCGCGCGTGGCCGGAGAGTTCTACGTGAACGCGATCAACGTGATGCGCGGCGCCGAGGCGCTGTCGACCTATGCCCCCATCTCCGACGAGGAGAAGTTCCGCATCGAGTACTGGGCGCTCGAGGAGGCCAAGCTGCGGCGTATGCCCAAGCCCAAGACGCACGCGACGCGCATCGCGCTCGTCACCGGCGCGGCCTCCGGCATCGGCAAGGCCGTCGCCACCCGGCTCGCGGCCGAGGGCGCCTGCGTCGTCGTCGCCGACCTCGACCTCGAGAAGGCACAGACGGTGGCGTCCGAGCTCGGCGGTACGGATGTCGCGATCGGCGTGCAGGCGAACGTGACGGACGCCGCGCAGGTGCAGGCCGCGATCGACGAGGCGGTGCTCGCCTTCGGCGGCCTCGACCTCGTGGTGAACAACGCCGGCCTCTCGCTCTCGAAGCCGCTCCTCGAGACCACCGAGGCCGACTGGGACCTGCAGCACGACGTCATGGCCAAGGGCTCGTTCCTCGTGTCGAAGGCCGCCGCGCGGGTGCTCATCGAGCAGGGCCTCGGCGGCGACATCGTCTACATCTCCTCGAAGAACTCGGTGTTCGCCGGCCCGAACAACATCGCCTACTCGGCGGCGAAGGCCGACCAGGCCCACCAGGTGCGCCTGCTCGCGGTCGAGCTCGGTGAGCACGGCGTCAGGGTCAACGGCGTCAACCCCGACGGCGTCGTGCGCGGCTCGGGCATCTTCGCCTCGGGGTGGGGCGCCAACCGGGCGAAGACCTACGGCATCCCTGAGGAGGACCTCGGCAGGTTCTACGCCCAGCGCACGATCCTGAAGCGCGAGGTGCTGCCCGAGCACGTCGCGAACGCGGTGTTCGTGCTCACCGGCCCCGAGCTCAGCCACACCACCGGCCTGCACGTCCCGGTCGACGCGGGGGTCGCCACCGCGTTCCTGCGATGACCGCCGGGGCGGTCGCCGCGGTCGACCTCGGGGCCACGAGCGGCCGGGTCGTCGTCGGGCACGTCGACCAGGCGGCCGGCACGCTCGGGCTCGACCACGTCGCGCGGTTCCCGAACAGGCCCGTGCGCCTGGCGTCGGGCCTGCACTGGGATCTCACGGGCCTGTACCGCGACCTCACGCGCGGGCTCGCGGACGCGTTCCGCCGCGAGCCCGGCGTCGCGTCGATCGGCGTGGACTCCTGGGCCGTCGACTACGCGCTGCTGCGCGGCGACCGCGTCCTCGGCGAGCCGTTCCACTACCGCGACGAACGCAACGAGGCCGCGGTCGAGGCAGTGCACGCGCGGGTGCCGTTCGAGGAGCTCTACCGCCGCAACGGCCTGCAGTTCCTGCCGTTCAACACCGTGTACCAGCTCACGGCCGAGCGGGCGGGCGGATGCCTCGGGCTCGCCGATTCGCTCCTGCTCATCCCCGACCTCGTCGGCTTCCAGCTCACGGGCGCGAAGGTCGCCGAGCGCACCAACGCCTCGACGACCGGGCTGCTGGACGTCGAGACGGGCGGTTGGGACCGCGAGCTCGTCGAACGGCTCGGGCTCGAGGCGTCCTTGCTGCCCCGCCTCGTCTCGCCGGGCGCCTCGCTCGGCGGCCTGCGGCCCGGAGTCGCCGCCGAACTCGGCGCTCCCGCCGGGACGCGGGTCGTGGCCGTCGGCTCACACGACACGGCCTCGGCGGTCGTCGCCGTGCCGATGCGCCCCGAGTCCGCGGCCTACATCTCTTGCGGCACCTGGGGCCTCGTCGGCGTCGAGCTCGAGCGGCCGGTGATCACGGACGCCGCGCGCGAGGCGAACTTCACGAATGAGGGCGGCGTCGACGGTCGGGTGCGCTTCCTGCACAACGTCATGGGGCTCTGGCTGCTGTCGGAGTCGGTGCGCTGGTGGGAGCGCGACGGGTCGTCGATCGACCTGCCCGGGCTTCTCGCACAGGCGGCCGCGGTCACGACCGCGGTGCCCGTGTTCGACGCGAACGACCCGCGGTTCCTCGCTCCGGGCGACCTGCCGGGGCGCATCGCGGAGTGGTGCGCCGAGCACGGGGTCTCCGCGCCGCGGAGCCGCGCGGAGTTCGCCCGCTCGATCGTCGAGAGCCTGGCCGAGGCGTTCGCGAGCGCCGTTCGTACGGCGTCGGCCCTCTCGGGCGTCGGCGTCGAGACGATCCACATCGTGGGCGGCGGCGCGCTCAACGCGCTGCTCTGCCGGCGCACGGCCGACCGCTCGGGCCTCCCGGTGCTCGCGGGACCCGTGGAGGCGACGGCCATCGGCAACGTGCTTGTGCAGGCCCGCTCCGCGGGCTTCGCCGAGGGCGGCCTCGAGGCACTCCGCTCGCTCGTCGCCCGGGCCTTCAGCCCGATGCGCCATGATCCGGCCAGCTGAACGATGGAACTCGCGTTCCGGCACAACTGCTGGAAGCACGAAGAGGACCTCGTCATCCGCTACGAGGGGGTGACGGATTTCGCACTCGACATCACCGCGCCCTCGGGGTCGAATCGCGCAGCGAGGTGATCCTCGACGAGATCCTCTGCCGCATCCCGATGGGGGCAGCCACGAGATCGCCTTCCGGCTGGACACTGTTCCCTCTATCCGGAACAGTGCCTGAGTCGTAGGGGGGACATGAACGCTCCACCTCACCAGCGTCAGCCGGAGAAGTGACGGACTTGTCGTCCGTACGACCCTGAGTCGTCAGGGTAGCCAGGGCCGTCATGATGCGCTGCTTGAGGCCCTTATGCGTGGAGCCGACCAGTGACTCATGCTCCTGGTGCTTGTCAAGATGCCGAGGATATTGCCGAAGCGCCCCCGTTATGGCCCTTTTTAATGCTCTTGTTGCGCTCTCATCCTGGCGTTTGGATCTAGAGGTGCTCCTCTTTGGTGCCTCACAAGTGGCGGTTTTCGGGCGTGTCATCCGTGCCGCCGCCTGTCGTGCCCGGCCTGGTTCTCTCGTAGCGGGCAGGTCTTCGGCCTGCGTCGTTGTCCAAGAAAATCGTTGTCCAAGAAAAGGAGTCGTGACCTTGACCGCGCTGACCTACACCATCCTCACTGATCCGGTGTCCCTGGAGGCGTCAGCGGCCTGGCGGAGTGCCACGTCCAAAGGGACGGTGTATCTGGTCGTCACCAACCCTGGAAGGGTGGTGGACTGGTCCCAGATCGAGGTGAATGTGCCCTTGGGCAACGACGTCGGCGACCTCACCCGGACAGCACGATCAATGTCAGGGGCGAGTACATCGATCCGGTGACGGGTCGCGAAGGGGTGAATATCCAGCAGCAGGGCAGCGGTAGTTTCCGAATCACCCCCAGGCCGGTTTCACGGCCCGGTTCGACCTCGCCGGACACATGGTGCTGACCCTGGAGGACTTCACTGTCGCAGCCATCGCCGGGGTGGCCGTGCTGACGGTTACCGAGATCACCCAGGACAGCAGTGGGGGTCGCATTAGCCTCACGGCGGTACCGCTGGTGAAGACCACCCCGAAGGATCTTCCGGCGCCGCGCAACTTCCGTCCGGAAAAGGCCATGCTGGACGCCGGAGAGGAGCTCAAGCTGCTCTGGGATGGATCCGGCGAGTTCACCTACGAGATCCTGTACCCGGGCGCGCCGTCACCTTCCCCCGTGTCTGGGGCACCTGGTCACCGGCCGCCGCCGACGCTCCGAAGCGGGCCACCACCTACACCCTTGTCGTCACCGGCCCCGCCAACCCTCAGAACCGGCACTTCCTCACCACGACCGTTCACGTGCGCTATCCCGAACTGGAAAGGCTTACCGCCACCGTCGGCATCAACACCCCCCGCGTCCAGGGGACCACGACCAACTGGGGCGTCACCTTCACTGGCACAGGAGCGGAGATCTCCAACGACTCCGGCGCGAAGGGGACCTTGACGGCTGACAGGGCCGACGTCACTGGCGTGAACACCGAATGGGTGCAGGGGAGAGGTGCTGGCGACGGGAAGATCACTTTCCCCAAGGATGGACTGAACGTCAGCCAGGGAACCGGTGCATGGGGAACCGTGCACGCCGACAAGGCCGACGTGAACAGTGTGATCACCAAAGAAGTGCACGAACCGGCTGGCGGCAGAAACTACATCAGGTTCGAACCATCCATCGGCGTGCACATATTCGGTGGTGTGACCACTGGATGGGTACGCGGGCAGGGCGATGGCGAGGGATCCATCAGGTTTTCCCCGGACGGCTTGGAGGTGCGCCGCAAGGCGCCCGGCGGCCATGCGTTGGGGGACGTGCATTGCGCCTCGGTCAACGGCCATAGTGCGTGATCGGCGCTGTCGGCGGATGACAGTCCCGCTCAACATCACCGACTATACGGATCCAGTCGTACGGATTACGTACGTGTCTAGCTGTCCGATCTCACTTGATGCTTGACGGATCAGTTTCGGAACCCTTTGGTGTAGCTGCTGGGACAATCGGATACTGGACATGCAACGGGCAGGTTCGTGAAGTAGTGGATGACTGTAGAGCTTATGGCGTTATATGGGATGCACTGCTCCGGTTTCGTAGCGATCTGATCACAGCGCATCACATTCGGAACGTTCGATACCAGAATGAAAGCCATGGGCTGGCGCGGATGGCGGTGGGCGGTCGCCGGACTGGCGATCGGCGCCTCGGTCGTTCTCCTGGGATTCGCGCTGCGCGCCTGGGATCTGGGGGCAGCGGCCAACATCGCGCAATTACTGTCGCTGCTTCCGATAGCGATCGGAATGATCGGCTGGGCACGCACCAGAGGCGAGGCGGTCGGCACCTCATCGGACGCGCTGGAGGCCCTGGATGATCTGGTACGGACGATCGAGGAAAAGACCGATCGAATCGAACAGTCGATAGCCCAGCAGAACAACATCGGCGAAGGGCTGCTGAAGACACGGGATCGGCTGACCCAGGCCGCGACCCAACTGACGATCGAGCGGCAGAAACTTCATGACCGACTCGTGGCCAGCCAATCCGGCATAAGCGCCACCGCCGAGGTCGGCAAGGCGGAGCGTGAACGGCTGAAAGCCGAGGTTGCCCGCCTTCGCCGGGACCTTCAGGACACGCAGCAGCGGTTGGCGGTGGCGGAACGACTGCGCGGAGAGGTTCAACGGCGGTTGGAGGAATCCGAACGGCAACGTGCCCAAGGTGAACGACTCCTGCGTGAGGCTCACGCCCAGGCAACTGAGGCGCGGCGTCACCTCACTGACATCGACGCCCGCCCCGTGTTGGAGAGCGCCTCCCCTGTGAGTCGGGCGCTACCGGTCATCGCCGACACACAACTGATGGGGGACAACGATCAACGAGTGGTCGAAGAGATCTTCCGCTATGTCGACGACGTCTTCCACCGGGAGGCCGCCACTCTTGACCAGGTTCAAGACGATCTCGCTGTAACCGCTACCGTCACACATCGACTCACCGACCCTGACGGAGCGGGCAGGGCTGACGCCTCGAACGACCGGCACTCGACGCTCCGTTTACCGAAGCGGCGAAACTGGAAGGTTTTTGCCGGTATAGGCTCGCTGGCCGCCGGTTTTACTCTCGTAGCGGTCTATCTGGCTAGGCCTCCTCTTACTTCTTCTGAGAGGCATTCCCCTCCACAGGCTATTACCACCTATCAATCTCCATCTTCTACTCCGAAGCCGTCTCGGAAAATCTCCTGGACCCACGAAGTTGGCGGTGTGGTTGGTTCGAGTCCGGCGGTGGCGGATGGTGTCGTATACATCGGAAGCAACGACCGCAAGGTGTACGCCCTAGACGCGAAGACCGGAGCTGAACGCTGGACCCACAAAACCGGTGGCTGGGTTGGTTCGAGTCTGGCGGTGGCGGATGGTGTCGTATACATCGGAAGCTACGACCGCAAGGTGTACGCCCTAGACGCGAAGACCGGAGCTGAACGCTGGACCCACAAAACCAGCAGTCCGGTTCGTTCGAGTCTGGCGGTGGCGGATGGCGTCGTATACATCGGCAGTGACGACGGCAAGGTGTATGCGCTGGATACGAAGACCGGAGCTGAACGCTGGACCTACGAAACCAGCAGTCCGGTTCGTTCGAGTCCGGCGGTGGCGGATGGCGTCATATACGTCAGAGGCAACGACCGCAAGGTGTACGCCCTAAACGCGAAGACCGGAGCCGAACGCTGGACCCACGAAACCAGCGAGCCGGTTAGTTCGAGTCCGGTGGTGGCGGATGGCATCGTATACATCGGAAGCATTTTCAAGATGTATGCGCTGGATGCGAAGACCGGAGCTGAGCGCTGGACCCACGAAATCTGCGGTCTGGCGAGTTCGAGTCCGGTGGTGGCGGATGGCATCGTATACATCGGATGCCTCAGAGGCGAGGTGTATGCGCTGGATGCGAGGAGCGGGGCTGAACGCTGGACCTATGAAACCAAGGGCGCGGTGGTTTCGAATCCGGCGGTGGCGGATGGCGTCATATACATCGGAAGCTACGACCGCAAGGTGTACGCCCTAGACGCGAAGACCGGAGCTGAACGCTGGACCCACAAAACCGGCGGCTGGGTCGATTCGAGTCCGGCGGTGGTGGATGGTGTCGTATACATCGGAAGCAACGACCGCAAGGTATACGCCCTAGACGCGAAGACGGGATGAGGTCGACCAAGCGTTTGGACGCGGACGGGTTCTACTGATGGTCGTATTGGGGTGAAGCAGGTGTGTTGGCGGCTGACTCTGCTGAACAAGCGCGGGACGGCGGTGCGACCCTGTACGGCGGCTGAGGGACGGGTACGGCGCGTGAGCGGTGCGGTGGGCGGCTCGTGGTCCCGCCGCCGGCCGAGACCGGCGCCCACGCCGCACGCTCGGGCGGCGGGCCGTGCGGCGGCGCGCCGCGTCGCCGCACTTGATACCCATGAGAACAATTCGGCAGTGTTGCAAGGTGATCGAAAATTCTTCGGACTGCGTCGAGGTTCACGTCATTGCCAGCAGCCGCGGGGAGGCGGCTCGGATCTGTTCGGCAGTGGTGGAGGAGCGGTTGGCCGCTGCGGCGCAGGTCGTCGCGCCGATCGAGTCGGTCTACTGGTGGCAGGGGGAGATCCGGCGCTCGGATGAGTGGCTGGTGCTGATGAAGACGACCCTCGGCCGGTTCGAGCAACTGGCGCGGCGGGTGCGGGAGCTGCACTCCTATGAGGTGCCGCAGATCGTCGCGGTGGCACTGGTGGCCGGTACGGCTGACTATCTGGAGTGGATCAGGCGGGAGACGTCCCCAGACTCCGGCGAGTAGCCACGATGTCGCCGAGCAGTTCCCGGGCAGTCTGATCCTGCCGGGCGGCAAGGGCCTTCTCGACGGTGGTGAGGTGCTGGAGTCCCCAGGTGGATTCGCTGCGCTGGGCGGCTTCCAGGGCGCGGCGACCGTAGGCGACTCCTTCGGCAACATCGCCGATCTGGAGTTGGGCCTGGGCGATGTCCGCGTAGACGACGGCTGCTCTCTTGCGGTCGCTGTCTTGGCCGAGGGCTGACAGGGCAGCCTGCCCAATCTCGATCACCCGATGTTCATCGCCGAGCCGTACATAAGCAGACAGCTGGAAGGCGGCCATGCGGCCGGGGTCGAGGAACCGGGTCCAGGCGCGTTCCCGATGCGGCCGGGCTCGACTGTAGGCGTCTTCGGCTTGGTGGAGGAGGTCGAGGGCGTGACGGTCGCCGAGAGCGGCGAGTTCTTCGGCTTGGCGGCTGAGCAGCCAAGCCCGGGTGGCGTCGTCGCCCTGGGCGGGCAGGAACTGCTGGGCCTGGCGTACGGCCTCATGGGCAGCGCGGCCTTCGAGGGCGTAGGACTTGTAGGCGTGGGTGCACGCCTGGATGATCGGGTGCCCGCTCTCCTTGGCGGCCAGGGCTGCGACGCGGTCGAAGGAGACGGACTGGCCAGGCTGTTTGAGGTCCCAGGCGATCCAGGAGGCCAAGGTCGCGGCTTCTCCGGCGGTGGTGGCCAGGCGTCGGCGAAGCCGGTCGGGCGGGCTGTTCTGGAGGAGGTTGCTCAGTTCGTTGATGTGGGTGGTGAGGCCCTGGTAGATGGCGCGGGCGGGCAGGGCGAACTCCAGGCGGTGGAAGCCGATGGTGCGGGCTTCGAGGCGTTCGACGGTCTCCTCGTCGAGTGTCTGCGGGCCGGTGAGCGCGTGGGCCAGGCGTTTCCAAGGGGCGGCGATGGTGGCCGCGGCTTCGGCGGTCATTCCGGCGGCGAGCAGGAGCATCGTTCGGCGGTCCACGTGAGCGTCCAGCCTTCCCACGATCCAGGCCAGGGTCAGAACGTCGACGTCCCACGGGGCGGCGCTTTGACTCTGGCCGACAGTGACAGGGCTTTCCACGCTAAGCAGGCCGCTTGCCGACATTCCATCCCGAGGCGGGATGACTGGGACGGGATGGGAGACGGTGGCGACCACCTGCGATGCTGCAGAGGCGACGGGGGCGAGACCAAGGGCCAAGCGGGCGGCGTCGGGCATGCGCAGGCCTTCAGCGACTCGTTCGATCACCTCGAACGAGGTGACCTGCACGCTCCCTTTCATGATCTCGCTGATCTTGCCCTGGCTGAGGTTCACCGCGACACCGATACGGGTCTGGCTGGCCCCGGCGTATTGGCGGATAAGGCGAAAAACGTAGCCGATATCCCGCTTTCTGAGGGCCGCCAGCATTTCGGGGCGCTGCCATAGCTCCGGCAGGATAACGACCGGTTCAGTCGCGTCTGCGGACATATGGTTATCCCCTTGGTGACCTGGTCTTCTGGCTATACAACGCTTGTCGCTCGGCGGTTATCCCGTCAAGGGATATCAGCTATTCGGGCGGAGGATTCCGGCCCGGGATGGGTTACGTAACCCCAGGTGAAGACCCTTGACCCATGATTACCGAGGACGAGCCGACGAGCCGGGAGTGTCCGACCTGTCACGGGCGCGGCTGGCGGTGGGGGCGCCGTAGTCGTGCCGAGGTGGCGCTTCAGCTTGACGGGCAGGCCGTGAAGCTGGTCCAGGTCGAGTGCCTGGACTGCCCGGCGGCCGATGAGGCGGCATGATGGACAGGCGCGAACAGCCGCCCACCGGGCCGGGGTATGGCAGGTCCGATGAGGTGATCGGTGCGGTGAAGGCGGCCGAGCGGTTGCAGCGGGAGCTGGCCGGGCTGGGGATCGTCTGCGATGTGCATCACGGTTACTGCTTGGCCTTGGTGTCGGTCTGGTCGGGGCTGGTGGTGTGGACCGACGGGCGGGTGTTTCGGTGGAAGTCCGGCCGGGACGCCTTGGGCCGGGCGGCGCGGGATGGGGTGGGCTGGGACGCCTACGGCCGGGTCGAGGATCCGATGGGTACGGCGCGACAGGTCGCGGCCCGGTACGCCGAACTGCGCCGGATGGCCGCCGCGCAGGTCGTGCCGACCGGCTGGGCTCCGCAATGATCGCGTTGCAGGGGTGTCTGAGCCCGCATGTGGCCAATCCGCAGCCGGGTCACATGAGGCTGGTGTGGCGGGCGCAGTGTCTGGCGGAGCGGGTGCGGGTGATCGAGTGGAGTTGTGGCTGTGGCTCCACGGTGTATGAGCTGTGCCATGCCGGTGGACAGGCGTTCGTTCGCCGTATGCACCGTTTCAACGGTGCCCGGCTGGTGCGTGAGACCTACCGGTGGCCGATCCGTCAGGGTGATGACGTCTGGAGGGCGTTGCTCTGCGGGCAGGTGCGGTAGGACGGCGCGGCGGGATGGGGTCCTCCGTTCGGGAGGGGTCCGGGGAGCGTTACCCTCATCCCACCGCGCCACCTGGCGATTGCCTGGGTGAACAGGTGTGGAAGTCCTGCTCAGGATCTACGCCAAGTGCATAGTCAGCCAGGACGAAGCCGCCAAGCGCCGGATCACCGACGCCCTCAAGGGGGACGACGAGTGATCCGGAACGCGCCCGGAAACTTGCGCACGTATTTGGCACGATCAACCGCAGTCGCCCGCCGCTAGCCGCACACCACCGCACACAGCAAGAGAGCCCCGGACCGGCGTTGCCGCTGGTCAGGGGCTCTTTTGTGCTGCTTGCGAGATGCGCGCCCTGCAGGATTCGAACCTGCGACCGTCGGATTAGAAGTCCGGTGCTCTATCCAGCTGAGCTAAGGGCGCCAGTTTTACCGCTTTGAACTGCCGGTTCTCGGAGGCAAAGAGACCGTACCACGTGTGCACACATTGCTTACAGCATAGGATCCGGTCCATGCCCCCCACCAAGAGACAGGATAGATCACCGCGACTACGCTCCCTACTCGTTTCGTGGACTCTCGCCCTCGAATCGGCCAACCGGTCTCACCACACGATCGTCTCCTACATGGCGACCGGGCGCCACTACTGCACCTACGTCGAGCACCACGGCATGCCCGACCGCGTCGAGGGCACCCAGGCCGAGCACATCCGCAGCTTCCTCGTCGCCTGCCTGCAAGGCTGCTGGGTCGACGATGACCGCACCGAGCCCTGCCCGTGCGGTGTCCGCAAGCACAGCGCCGGCAACGCCGACAAGCACTACCGCAACCTCAAGGCCTACTTCAACTGGCTGATCAAGGAAGGGGAGCGGAAAGCGGCTCACCCGATGGCCAACGTCGTACGCCCCACCGTTCCCGACGTCCCCACCGAGACCTTCAGCGACGACGAGTTGCGAGCGCTGCTGAAGGTCTGCTCCGGGACTTCTCTGCCCGATCGTCGTGACACCGCCATCATGAGGCTCTTCATGGACATCGGCATCCGCGTCGACGCCATGGCAGGGCTGCGCTACAGCTCCGAGCCCGAAGAATCTGACGTGATGCTGTCCAAGAAGCTGCTGCGCATCCGTAAGAAGGGGGGCAACATCGCCGTCGTCCCCATCGGCAAGAAGGCCGCGCGAGATCTGGACCGCTACATCCGTGTCCGTGCTCGGCATCCCGACGCCGACTCGGAGTGGTTATGGCTGGGAAGAAAAGGACAATTGCAGAAGTCCGGAATACAGCAGATGCTTAAGCGTCGCAGCCTTCAGGCTGGTGTTCCGAACGTGCATGCTCACCGGTTCCGGCACACGTTCGCCGATGACTGGCTGGAGAGTGGCGGCACAGAAGGCGATCTGATGCAGATTGCTGGATGGTCCTCTCACTCAATGGTTCGACGCTACGGTCGAGCTGCTGCGGACCGTCGGGCGAGGACTGCGCACGCGCGTTTGTCGCCAGGGGATCGTATCTGAAATTAGATCGCATATGTGTTCGTCAATCTGTCGCCAGAGATAGTCTTTTCTCCCCCTTGAGACTGGCGCGTTCCAGGCATAACGGTCATAGCCAGTGGGACTATCAGTCTTCTGGCTACTGACCGTAATGGAGTGGTTTCAGGCCGATCTCAGGTCATATTCGAACGTGATGCTGAAAGTTCAGCCCCTGTTCCCTCGTGCTTCACCGTCACATACAGTGGTCCGCACTGCCGCAAATGCCTCGGGCGAAGCACTGCCGCAGCGGCCGTCTCTGCGTGGGCGGCCAATGGAGGGAAAGCACATGGCACTACGCATCATCCGATGGTCTCTCACCGTGAGCGCCGCGGCGCTCTGGGGGGAAACCTTGACGATTGCGCTCGATGACACGCACATCAAGATTTTCTTGACAGTCGCCATGGCGACGTTCCTGGTCAGCGTGGCAGCAGCGGCTGCTTGGATGATCCGATCGGATCATCTAGGCCTCGCTCTGGCTCGCAACAAGATCAGGGAGATTCGCCTCGCCGAAGCGCTCAGAGAGGAGGCTGACGCGCGAAGAAACGAGCGCAGGATAGGCCACCTCAACCACGTCCTCTGAGGGCGCTATCCGGATTAGCGGCTCATGGATTTTCTTCGATTCTTTTCTTTCGCCTCGCGGCGGCATCTACCTCTACCCTTCTCCGCTCGCGAGACGAAAGGAAAGATGAAGACGCATCTTCCTCTGCGCTTTCGTCGTATTCCGCCAGTGCCTCACTTCTCGCTTCGGAGATCGGCCGGTGGTGTATGGCTAGGTCTTCTTCCGATGCCAATCCGACGTGAAGCAGCAGCTCTCCAAGCGTCTGCCCCAGGTCGTTCGCCAGTTTCTGTAATACGACCACCGAATCGTCGATTACCTCTACGGCAACTCCTCGGCGATCCGCCTCGCGGATGAACCACACTGGATAGCGCCGCTCATTGGTGGCTTTGGCTGGCGCTGCGGTGGCGGTTTGAACTCCAAGGCGTGGAAACTCCGCCTGAATCTCGAACGCTGAGGGCCGCACGAGTGGCGGGGTCGGCTCTCCGCCCGCCTCGGCGATCTTCGCGAGATCGCCTTGCTGCCAACCGAGAGCAGCTTCGAGCGCGCTTCTGTTGCCGGCCTGGGGCCAGCGTGTGGCGGACTCCAGGTTGTAGAGGGTCTTGGTGTCGATGCCAGCGGCTGTCGCCAGGGCAGGGCGGCTCAAGCCCATCTCCCCGCGTCGGGCGACAACGTATGCGGCGGCGCGCTCAAGGTCGCGTCGTCGTCTCATGAGACCCCATCATGCGGGAACGAACGGGAACAAGCTAGAGCTTGACACGGCAAGTTTGCTGGAACAAGAGGAAAGGTCAAGGTGCATAAGGGCTGATCAGGGCTAATGCAGGCAGAACTAGAGTCCCACTGTGCCCGCAAGTTTCATTTTCTTCCCGTTCCTTCCTTGTGAAGTTCCCGTTTGTTCCCTATGGTTCTGTCATGGCAGAACAGCCCCTGAACCCCGAGGACGTGCGCGTAGGCGCAACGATCCGAGCGCTCACCGAAGCGCACGGTTGGAAGGTGGGCGAACTCGCGGCCGCACTTGAACGCAGCCACAGCTACGTGAGCAACGTCATGGCTGGCCGCAAGCACGCGAACCACAAGCTATGCCGCCAGATCGCCGACCTGCTCCGCGTTCCCCTCGCGGCGATCATCAGCGGCAACGAGTACGCCAAAGCCGCCGACGCCGCACGGAATGAGGCGTCCGTATGACCAGCCCCGCTGAGCGCAAGAGCATCGCCAAGATCGCAGCCAACAGTCGGTGGGCTCGTGAATCCGACCGGACGGCGGCTACGGCGGCAGCCCGTAAGAACTCCCCGGCCAGCATTGAGTACTGGCTGAAGAAGGTCGACCCGCACGAGGAGATGCCGTACCAGGAGCGGATCAAGCGAGCCGAGAACGCCAAGGCTGCGTACTACGCGCGGGTCATGCGCAAGGCTCGCCAGGCCAAGGCGGCCAAGGCGGCCAAGGCTTCTGGTGAGGCGGCATGAACGAGGCTGCCCTCACAGAGTCCCCGTCCCTGCGTGCCGAGTACGTCGGCCGGGTAGACGCGCTCGACAAGGTCAAGGCGCTCACCCTGCTCCCCGACGGCGTGCACATGAGCACCGAGCTGGTTGCGGACTACTTCGAGGTCGAGGTCGACGCTATCAAGAGCGTCGCCCGCCGCAACCGGGCCGAGCTTGAGGAGAACGGCCTGCAGGTGCTGAAGGGTGCGGAGCTGCGGGAATTCGAGAGTGTCAACCTGACCCCCTCGCCCAACCGCCGTTCCTTCGCTCTCTACACCCGCCGGACGATCCTCAACGTCGGCCAGCTCCTCGAAGACTCCGAAGTCGCGAAGGACATCCGGGCCTACCTGCTCAACCTCGAAGACGTCGCGACCCACGAGCAGCGGACCGAGGCGCTCGACCGGGTTGAGCTGGCCAAGGCGAGGATCGAGCTCCTCAAGGCGGGCGATGGCTTCCTGGATGAGGAGTGGTTGCGGCTGAACATCCGCGTCCAGACCGCGATCGGCCTGGGCAAGGAGCCCGAGGTCGACCCCCTCGAAGTTCCCCTGTATGTCCCGGACTTCCTGAAGTCCAAAGGGCTAAAGAAGCGGGACATCGAGTCGGCGCAGTCGACGTTTGGCAAGCGCGCCGCGGCCCTGTACGAGGCGGAGCACGGCGTGAAGCCGGGCAAGCGGCAGACGCAGATCCCGAACGGCAGTATCCGGGAGACCCTCGCCTGGACGCAGAAGGACCTGCCGGTGTTCGAGGAGGTCTGGGACCGCTGGTACGCCGCGCAGTACTCGCCCCAGTTCGAGCTGTTCGGGGCCGACGCGTGACCCCGGCGCAGGACTACGCGCTGCTGGGCGCCCTGGCCCGATTCGAGGAGCTCGGCGAGCTTGACCGTCTGGACGAGCTCGCCGACACCCCCAACTAGTGCGGGCCCAGCCGAGCCACCGGCTGGAACCCGCTGACCACCCGCTCACGAACCACAGAGAGCAGGACAGTCATGAACAACAGTAAGGCCAGCGTCGCCGAAGAGGCGAACGCCTGGCAGACCATGAAGACCCAGTTCCCCGAGACAACGCGCGAAGTGCTCGACCAGGTCGAGCTCGGCGTGCGGGTGGCTGACGCCCTGAACGGGGGCCAGAAGTGACCGCCCTCACCGTCGCGCCGGTCAGCCAGACCGCTCCGGACGAGCCCTCCGGACCCGTGTCGGCCACCTCCGCCGCTCTTCTGACGGCGGCGGACGCCATCGCCCAGCTGCGGCAGGCCCGCGTGATGGGCAGGGAGGCCGTCGGCATCATCCGCCGGGCGGTCGCCCCGGCTTCCGTCGAGGTCGTCCTTGACCCCCTCGACGACCACTTGCGTTCCATCGGCCAGGACCCCGCCGTGCTGTACCGGTGGGCGACCCCTCTGTCGAAGGTCCAGGTCGTCGAGTGGCTGCGCGGCGCGGCCGGTCAGGCGGTGGAGTCGTGACCGCCTTGACTGTCGTCTCCCTGGTGGAGGCCCGCCCCAGCGCTACCGAGGTCGCTGTGGTCCGCGTCCCTGCCGGGTGTGTGGTGCGTGTGCACCACCCGGCGGGGGTGCGGGAGTACGCGCCGCCGCTGCCGGATGAGGCCTGGTACGTGGTCATCCCGGGCGACCGGGACGTCATCGGGTGGGGTGCGGTGCCGTGCTGGGGCGGCCTGGCTGGCGTTCGCAACGGCCGCCACGCCCTGGACCGGGATGCGTGGCACGCCGCCGCGCGGGCCCTCGCCTCCACCGACGTGGCCTACGTCCGATACGAGCAGCGCGACCACCACGGCAAGCAGCGGTGGACCGCTGTCGCGCACCGGGCGGAGGTGGCGGCATGACCGGGGCTGAGCGTTACCGCCAGGCCGAGGTGCTGCTGGAAGCGGCAGAGGACACGGTGAGGCTCCACGACGGCAGCAGCCCCGAGGCCGCGCTGCTGCTCGCTGAGGCCCAGGTGCACGCCACCCTCGCCGCCATCCCCGCCGGGTCACAGGGCGCGATCGCTGTGGCCAGACAGACGCTGGAGGAGTTCGACCGGCACCGGCCCGACGACATGTCCCGCGTCTCCATGGCGTTCTGGCTCGGCCAGCTCAGCCACGCGCTGAGGGGCCTCGTCAGCGACGGCGTCGAGATGGTCATCTCCGCCGACAAGGAGAAGGACTACGACGCAGAGGACGAGCGCGCCAAGTGCGTGTGCGGGCACCTGTTCGTCGCCGAGCACCAAGGCCTGTGGTCCCGGATGCCGGGGGTGAAGTCGAACCCTCACCCGGAGTCGTGCAACAAGCTCGGCTGCGGCTGCCTGGCGCCCGTTGAGGCGCAGTCCTCTCCCACTCCGGGGGGTGAGAGGTGATGGGCGCCCCCGCAGTCCTTCCCGCCATGGTGGTGTTCCCGTCCGGTGTGACGCACCTGGCATCCGGGGGAGTCGCGAGGCTCTTCGGCGTGCTGCCCCGGGCGGTCGGCCAGTGGGAGCGTGACGGTCTGCTCACCGCGTCGGTTCGAACCGGCGGCGGTCACCGCCGGTTCACCCAGGCCGACCTCGAGGCGTTCATCCACGAGACGTGCCCTGCCGGGCAGCTTGTGGCGGGAGACATCGTGAGCCGCCGCGGCTGGAACGGCGGCGAGCCTATCCGGATCACCGCGGTAATCCTGGCCCCTCGGTGGGGGGTGTGCCTGCGCTGGCAGGACGTGGCCGCGCATCACCACGCGGTGGAGGTGCGGGCGGGCCGCAACAAGCTCGTGCGGCGCCTCCACCACCGCGAGCACTTGGGGGCGGCGTGATGGCCACGATCCGCCGCCCCGCCACCGAGTTCGAGTTCCAGGAGCCCGTCTACCGGGACGACGTGATGGACCCCGACGTGGAGGACCTCGGAGACGCGATCGAGGAGTTCCTCGACCACCATCCGCTCCCCGAGCAGGAGGCGTGGCCCATTCCTCGAGACCCGGCGAACCCCGCCGAAGCCGAGATGACCGAAGAAGACGAAGCCCAGTACGAGCAGGAGAAGCGCACGTGAGCACCCGCATGGTC